>JAUZOX010000018.1 GCA_030706265.1 Bacteroidota bacterium
TATTCCATTGTTTAGTAGTGATAACGCAAAAAAACTCATTCAGCCGCATCTGAAAAAAGACATGGGCCGGTTCTTCAAACAGGGAAACTTTTTTAATGAATTGGGGTCCGGGATGAGGGAATAACCCCGTAAGGGATGGCGTCCCTGCGTTTTCAGGCAGGGAGTAACCGTTTCGTTTCAACGAACGATTATTTTGAATTCACTCCAGTTCCAGGGTTTCTAAAGAGTCGTGCAGGCCTTATTACAATACCGGCAGGCCCCTGTCTAAAACCTATAGCTATCTGGTCATACCCAGCCTTCGGAGCCACATCATGATATCGTTTTGAGCCATTTTCACGTAACTGCCCCTTATGGCCAAACCATCCAGTACCTTTGCTTTGGGACAAAGATTTTTCAGGTCCGACACACTCCGTCCTAATCCACTTCCTTCGTGGGTGCAAAAAGGAATGATGATTTTTCCGCTTGAATCATTTTCGGAGAAGAAGGTTTTGACCGGAGCCGGAAATGTGCTCCACCAACAGGGATAGCCAATGAAAATGATGTCGTATTGATTGAAATTATCGATTTTTGATCTGAGGGCGGGCATATATCCTGATCTGAGTTCCTGACTTGCTACCTCTACTACCGAGTTGTAGTCAACCGGATAATGTTGTACCGATTGAATTTCAAAAATATCGCCACCCATATTTTTATTAATCTGATGAGCGATTACTTGTGTATTTCCGCTATGGGAAAAATAGGCCACAAGAATTTTTTTATCTTCAGGAAAGGATCCACTTTCTCTTGAACTCTTTGAACTAAACATGCTTAAATGTTTTTATTATAGGAATAACAATGACCAAAGATGTAGCGAGCATGATGGCGAACAGCAGTGCGATGATCCTGCCAGAATTTCATCTGTGTTTGTGTTTTTTAAACATGCTCGTTTCATCATACAAATTTGGCTTAAAAAATCACAATGCCGTTTATACAAATTACTGTATTTAATACCAATATTACTGAAACAGTCTTATCCATAAATTTTTATAACAAAACATGAGTAATTTTGTAACCGGATTTAAAGATAAAATTATGGATGACATTTTGAAGTTGGAGAATGTTTGTCAATACAACGCATTGATGGGCCAGGAAACTTTGCATCCTTTGGTAAGCGTCATTGATTTCTCAAAGGTGAAACCAATAAAACATGCGCGCATGAATCTTGGTTTTTATACCATTTTCTTAAAAGAAGTCAAGTGCGGAGACATAAAATACGGACGCAACTATTACGATTATCAGGAAGGGACACTTGTCTTCATGGCCCCCGGACAGATTGCTGGCTTTGATAACAACAACGAGTATTTTCAACCCAAAGGATGGGCATTGTTGTTTCATCCTGATTTGATACGCGGTACCGCCCTCGGTCATCATATCAAGGATTATACCTTCTTTTCATACGAAGTGAACGAAGCGCTTCACTTGTCGGAGAAAGAACGGCAACTCGTTATCGACTGCCTGACCAATATTGAAATTGAATTGAGTCATGCAATCGATAAACACAGCAAAACTTTAATTGTAACCAATATCGAATTGCTTCTCAATTACTGTGTGCGTTTTTACGATCGTCAATTCATCTCGCGTGGAAATGTCAACAGCGACCTTTTGATAAGGTTTGAAAAGTTGTTGGACGATTATTTCATATCGGATAAACCTCAAGCCCTGGGACTGCCTTCCGTTCAATATTGCGCCAGTCAGCTTCATTTGTCTGCAAACTACCTAGGCGATCTGATTAAAAAAGAAACCGGAAAGTCGGCACAGGAATACCTCCAGTTAAAGCTGATGGATGTTGCAAAAGAGAAAGTCTTCGATACAAGCAAGTCGGTCAGCGAAATAGCATATGAACTGGGATTCAAATATCCCCAGCATTTCAGCCGGCTGTTTAAAAAATATGTTGGATTTTCTCCAAATGAATACCGGTCCCAGAATTAAATAAAAAGCCTGCAAATCAAATGAGTTGCAGGCTTTTTTAATTCATTTCCCGTGAGACTATTTTGCCTTACGAATTGTGACCAGTTTAACCCCGTGAGGTGCCACATCGGTGGCAAATGAATCTGTAAATTGTCCCAGGTCTTTTTGCCTCCATGCATCCCTTACGACCTGTTTGCCTTTGACCCCGATAACCGACCAATCGGCTCTGATCTTGGCCGTAGCTAGACTCCGGTTAAACATTCCAACGGCTTTTGAGCCATCTTCCATATCCTTAACCCAAATTTCAAGTCCACCTTCCTTATAAACACGGCTGGCCTGACGCCCCAGAGGATCCTGATTGATGGCGATCACTTCATCGTTGGTGAGCAGATTCTTGGTAAAAGCATCCATGCGGGTCATGTCGCAACCGATCAGCAATGGTGAATCAAGCAACGACCACAATGAGATATGGGTATATTGTTCATCAGTATTAAGCCGCGAGGGATGAAGCTTTGGTCCCCAGCCTACCATTCCCACTACAAGCATATCCGGATCGTTCCAATGGCCCGGACCTGCATACAGTTCATGTCCGTTCTGGTTAAAACCAATGCCTGACATGCTGCTCCAGGTATCGGTTATATCGCCTGTGGTCCTCCATGAATTGCCACCCGTCTTTTCTCCCCATTTCCAAACATCGCCCATTCCATACTGGCAGAAACTGAAAACGATATCCCGTTTGACTTTGTCGAGGGCAGAACGCAGAACGACATAAGGTTTTTGATATTCGGCAACTTCCTTTCCTTTGTAGATTCTTCCATAGGAACACCAGTCATATTTGATATAATCGAAACCCCACTCAGCCCAGCGCTGTGCATCCTTGTCTTCAAACTGGTATGAAGCGGTAAATCCGGCACAGGTGGTTGGACCAGGTGATGAATAAAGTCCGGCTTTCAACCCCTTTGAATGAATGTAATCGGTAAGTGCCTTCATATCCGGAAATTTCTTGTTGGTATTGATCATGCCATTTGCATCGCGAGGCTCACCTGAGAGCGTCGGATCATCAGTATTCGCTTTGATTTCCCAACAGTCGTCAATGTTGACATAGGTCCAACCATGGTTGATTAGACCCGAGTTGACCATTGCATCGGCTGCAGCTTTCACTTTGTTCTGATCGACGGCACTGGCAAAACAATTCCAGCTGTTCCAACCCAAAGGAGGAGTTAGTGCAATTTTATCGCCAACTACTATTTTCAGTTTCTTTGTGGCAATGCCGAGTGTATTTTTAGCCTTCAGCGTAACGACTGTTTCGCCTTGACTCATGAGTTTTCCCGTAATGATTCCTGTCGAAGGATCAAGTTTCAAACCTTCAGGTAAATTTTCGGCAGAAAAGGTCATGGGTCTGGTCCCTGTGGCAGCTATCGTGTACATAAACGGATTACCGGGACGTACTCCAAAGACCTTTGCACTATTGATGCGAGGCTTGGGCGATTCAGCCGGCGTCAGTATATAGGGTTCGACCTGCGGGATACCCAAGGCTACCGGCAAGGCACCCTTATAAAGGAAATAAGCATTGACCCAATCGGCATGATCCGAATCATTTCCGTCTCCCCCATCTTCTACAATCATAGAGAGCTTTTTCACTCCCTTAAGGTTTACGTCGACATTAACGGCCTGCATACCTGATTTCATGAGAGGGCTTCTGAAGATCTCCTTTTTATCGGCTACCAGGACAAATACGACGGTTCCTTTTCCATTCTTTTCATCGTCTATGCCAACAAGTCCTTTGAACCTTTCAACAGTGCCTTTTAAATCCATTTCGACCAGCCCTGCAGCATGGGTTCCGAGCCCTTTTTTAAAAGCTACTCCACCAACTGTCAATGGATGTTTATCAACCGACAAGTTGGCTCTTGGTGTTCCATAATCCTGATTAACCTTTGAAAGATCGATCTTATTTAGCCACAGCGTATCATATGTCTGGGCTTTAATTGTCCCAATGGATAATGTTACCATCAGTACCAATATCGCAGTAAAACGAAATACGTAAAACTTTGTCATCATTTAATAGATTAAATTATATAAACATTGTCAAAGATCATAAGATATTTTATAAAAACAAAAACAATAATCATTTTTTATTTTAAGATAGCGAAAAGTAAAAGGTCGCCCCTATTCCCAAAGCACCTTCGGCCCATATTTTGCCTCCATGCCGTTCGATAATCCTGCGAACGGTTGCAAGCCCGACACCGGTACCCGGAAACTCCTGGGATGAATGAAGCCGTTGGAATGGATTAAACATCTGATCGGATTTTGACATATCAAAACCGGCACCGTTATCCTGAACATAAAATATGCTTTTCCCCTTGTCCTCAATCATACCGAATCTTATTTCGGCGTTCCTCTCCTTGCTTGAATACTTCCATGCATTTCCGATCAGATTCTCGAGAGCTATCGTCATTAAAGCAGTGTCACCACTGACATGCAAGTCGGGTTGAATAAAATCGGAAATGATACGGTCCGGATTATTTTTCTTCAATTTTGACAGGACTTGCGTTACGATGGCAGATAAATTTACGTCACCAAGTTCAAGTTCTGAAAGGCCTGATTGTGAGAACTTGAGCAAGTCGTCGACAAGCTGGATCATTTGGAGCGATGAGTTTTGAATAATCTTTACAATGTTGATGCCATCCTCGTCCAGCTGATCGGTATGCTGCATCAGCATGAGTTCGGAGAGCCCTGTAATATTGCTAAGAGGGGAACGCAAATCATGCGATACGGTCCGGGCAAAAGCCTCCAACTCCTGATTGGCTTTCAGAAGGTTTTCATTTGAAGACTGCAGTTGTGTCTGAGTTTGAATCAATTCGTCATTGCGTTGAACCGCTGCTTCGTAAACAGACAGCAAAAGATCCAGTATTTGTTTCTTCTCCGAGTTAATGAAGTATTTCTTTCCCCTAAAAACAACTTCAATCACCATTTCGGTACCACCGCACTCCTGTTTAATATTCCGGTTGGCCAGCAGATACTGTATCCTGGATATCAAGTATTTATCTTCATATGGTTTTGTGATAAAATTATCTGCACCTGCCTGAAGCCCTTTTATGATATCCAAAGGATCCCGCAATGAGGTAAGCAAAATGATAGGAATATCTTTAAGCCCATCATCTGTTTTTATCGTGGAACAAAGCTCATAGCCATCCATTTCAGGCATAACGATATCACTGATGATCATGATCGGCTTCGTCACCCTGGCAACGGCCAGGGCTTCTTTGCCATTGGGTGTTACTGTCACCGGTAACCCGTTTTCCTCAAGAAGGTATTTTATTTTCTTTGCCTGGACGTTGGAATCCTCCACAACTAAAATTTTTCCTTGCTCAATGTTGCTATTAAAATATGTGACCATTTTAAATTTTTATTTAGATAAATTGGGTATCAATTTTTGAATAAACGTGACGATTTGTGCCGGAGTCAGAATATAACACGCCCCCTGTTGACGGATTGCCTCTCCGGGCATTCCATGAATCAGCGAACTGGAAGCATCCTGGGCAATTGTAACCGAACCGGCATCTTTCAAAGATTTAAGCTCCTTAGCGCCATCGACTCCCATGCCCGAAAGCAGGATTCCAATGGCCTTTTGGCGATAGACGTTCAGGACCGACCGGAACAAAAAAGAGACGGAAGGCCTCAGCCCGCTTTCAGGTGGATCCATACAAAGCATAATCGTGTTCAGGCATCCAACACCGATTTGATGATCGCCGGATGCCATATAGGCATGACCTGGTTTCATTTTTTCGCCATCCTTTGCAATGACGACTTTTAAATGAGAAGTAAGATTAAGCCAGTCGGCATATCCTTGTGCAAATTCTGAATCAATGTGTTGAACAATGATGACCGGAACCGAAAGATCAGCAGAAAGATTATCCAATATCTCTTTTGTGGCCACCGGTCCTCCGGCCGAAGCGCCTATTGCGATAATACTGAAATCGCGTCGAACCTCCCGATACGTATCGTATGTTAAAGCCGTTGCTTTATCTGATTCCTGCTTGTATAACGATGCCGGTCTGTCCCATCTCCGTATCAGTTTGACTTCCGACATTATCTTTACCGTATTGAGAAAATGCCTTTGGGAATTTTCAAAATCAGGATGCTCCCTTCCAAACGGAAGAGGAAGAATTGCCACCGCGCCCGCTTCCAATGCCTTGAATTTCTTAGCGGTTTCGGAAGGGGTATAAGCGCTGCTCACTATCACAATAGGAACCGGCTTTTCATTCATTATCTTCGCTGTCGCTTCAAAGCCTCCCATTACCGGCATATTGATATCCATCGTTATGACGTCGGGTTTCGTCTTACGGATAAACTCCAGTGCTTCAGCACCATTATCCGCAGTACCGATCACCTCGATATCAGGATCAGCCGATAACATTTTTACAAGAAATGTTCGGGTGACTATTGAGTCTTCGGTAACGAGTACTTTTATCTTATTTTCGGTCATATCAGGAAATTAAATGAGTCTGCTAATCGCATCGACCAGGTTACTTTGTTCAAAACTGCTCTTTACAATATAGGCATTTGCTCCGCATTCCATTCCACGTTGTTTATCGGAAGGCAGCTCGAGAGCGGTAACCAATATCACAGGCAAATCATTGAAATTCTTATCGTTTCTGATCTTAGTCGTCAAATCAAAGCCATTCATGCGTGGCATCTCCACATCGGTGACCACCATATCAAAATGTTCTCCCTGCAAAAGCGAAAAGGCTTCAACACCATCCACCGCGGTCTTAACGTTATACCCGGCAGATTCAATGATATTCCGAATCAAGGAACGCGACGTAATCGAGTCGTCGGCAACCAAAATCGTTTGCTTCTGTTTATCGTTTTCCTCATCATTTAAATCGTTATTGGCAATCGACATTGAAGATGTATTGATCAAATTTTCAATCAATTCCGTCGTATTTAAAATTGGAACGATTCTCCCGTCACCCAGCAAGGTCGCACCGGAAACATTTCGGACATTGACCAATTGAGACCCCAATGATTTTATCACCCCCTCCTGCTCATCCAGAATAGCATCAACAACAAATACGATCTTCCGCTGTCCGGAATGAATTAAAAGCGCATGAAATAGTTCATTTCTGTTTGTGAGAGTGGTCTTGGTGGATAAATCAAGCATCTTGCTTAACCACATTATTCCAACGGCAACGCCATCGACATTAATGGTATCTTTATTCTCAACGGATTTGATTTCCGATGATTTGAATCTGATTGCCCGGTCCACACTTTTCGTAGGTACCACAAAATGATGTTCCCCGAGGCGGATCAGGATTCCCCTGAATGTCAATAACGTAACCGGTAAGATAATCGTAAAAGTTGTTCCCTCAAAAGGAACGGTGTCCACTTTTATCGAACCACCTAACAGGGATACGCTTTCAGCGACAATGGCAAGTCCAAGCCCATGCCCCGAAAGGTCGGTTATAAAGGGACTTGTGGAGATTCCAGAGTAAAAAATAAGGTTATACACCTCATCATCACTCATATTCAAAGCCTTCTCAGAAGAAATAATTCCGGCTTTTAACGAAGCCTGGATTACTTTTTTACGGTCAATGCCCGCGCCGTCATCACTTAGAATAATTGTAATCTCACGTGACTTTTGCTGAATAATCTTAAAGGATATTTTACCGGCCGGTGGTTTATTTTGCTTTAGCCGTTGCTCAGGCGTTTCAATTCCATGATCAATGCAATTTCGTATCAGATGAATTAGCGGATCCTTTATCTTTTCCAGAATCCGACGGTCAATCTCCATCTCGCTACCCTCAATTGCAATTTGAACCTCTTTCTTTAAGTCTTTGGATAAGTCACGTACAAACTTTGGAAGCCATTCCAATCCCTCTGAGAAGGGTAATAAAAGGGCATTTTTAATTCTAAAAAGTACATCATCAACCGTACGGGAAAAAATCCGGTAATGCTGATCCAGATTTTTTGTCAACAACTGGATATCATCATTCAATGTCTTGATTTGAGTTTCCAATGCCATTTTGAATTGATCATCCTGTAGACTCAAGCCTCGGTTTTTGTTGCTTAAGAGACGACCTATGCGATTAAGTTCGTGCAAATCATAGCCAAACATGCTTTTAAAGGTGATCAATTCCTCAGCCTGAATGAAAAAATCGGTCAGTTTGGAAGAAGATATGCGAACGGTTTCTTTATGGCCGATAATATCCGGACTACCTAAGCGGGAATCCATGTTTTGTAAAGCGGCTTCCGAGAGTTCCTTGTTGGCGGCAGGAGGATTAACGGCCTTGTAATCCTGTGGAGCAGCCGAAATGGGTTTGTATTCGGTCTTTGGTTCAGCCGAAAGATTAACGGGTAAGTATTGCTTTCCCCCGGATGATTTTGCAAATGCGTCCGCCCTGGTATCGTTTCCATTGCAGAGAGCCTGGACTTCATTCAGCATACTAACCATTTTATCTGCACTAACGGACTTTTTTTGATTCGCCGGGTCGGAAAGATATTGCCCCAACAGATCCATTGCAGAATGAAAAGTATCGAAGAAAAATTTGGAAACGGTAATAGACTGCTGTTTCAATTGCGAGAAGACACTTTCAAGCCCCTGACACAGATGTTCAATTTCAAGCAGATTTACAGCACGAGCAGCACCCTTGAGACTATGTATTTCACGGAAAGTCTTTTCAATGATATGTTGTTGACTATCCCGATCCTGATTATTTTCAAGTTCAAGCAATCCCGTGACGATAGCCTGATGATGCTCAGCTGCTTCGATCATGAAATCAGCAAGGAGTTCCTGCATGAACTCTTCCTGTTTCTTCTTCATCCGTAAATAATTTGTATTTAATTGGTCTTATGGAACCCGCACCTCAGATAGTAACTGGTGTGTGGGTTTCTGGAAATGCTCGTTTTATAGGTTCCTTTTATACTTTATATTTTTCAGTTATCTTTTGCAGATTCTGGCTCAATTCATTCAGATTCTTTGCCGCCGTCTGTGTTTGTTTTGTTCCGATCACATTTTGTTCACTGGCTTGCCGGATATTTTCAATAGCAGGAACGATTTGATTCATACCTGCCATCTGTTGCTGACTGGATGAGGAAATTAACATAGCTGATTCGGCGGCTTCATTTACATTCTGAGAAAGTACCTGAATGACTTCTCCGCTTTTTTCAGCAAGAATGCGACCGCTTTCAACCGCCTTAACCCCTTCTTCGGTCGCAGCAACAGCATGATTCATGGATTTCTGAATAACATTAAGGGTTTCCTTTATCTGACTGGCTGCATTTTTTGATTGTTCTGCCAAACTTTTTATTTCCTGTGCAACGATTGCAAAACCTCTTCCCTGTTCACCAGCCTTGGCTGCTTCTATAGCGGCATTAACGGCTAAAAGGTTGGACTGGTCAGCCAGATCATTGACGGTCAATGTTATTTCACCAATAGTCCTGCTTTGTTCTGCAAGTTTAACCACACTCTCTGAAACAAAATTCATCTGCCTGGAGATTTTTTTCAGGCCTTCAATGGTATCCGTAACCGACCTTCTGCCCTGAATTGCCGCATCGGCTGAAACCTGAGAGCGTTCAACTACATTGTTCGCCTTCTGGTTGGTCAACAATGCCGTTTGCCGTACTTCTTCAATGGTTGTAGTGGTTTCAGACATCGCCGTGGCAGTCTCGGTAGCCCCGGTGCTTACCTCGGTAGCCGTCGCCAGAATTTCATTCGCCGAAGTTCCAAGGACGGTGATGCTGTCGGTGATTTCCCTGTTTATCCTTTTTAACATCCTGACAATCCAATTCAACAGTATCAGGCTTATCGCGATTGCAAAAATTCCAACTACAACGATCACATCTATCGTCGTTTTTGCATTTTGCTTTGCATCCAGGTTCAACTGGTCGACATTTTTGGTTTCGCGTGCATCCTGTTCATTGATAAGGGTATACATCTTATCATACAATCCGTTGTTCCTGTTTTCCAAATAGGCATTGGCTGCATCAAATTTACCTTCAGAAATGAGGTTGAGCTGGCTACGGAGGTTTTCACGATAGGTCACCAGATAGTTTTTTAATTCATTCACCTTCTGCGTTTCAACCTGATTATTTTGATAATATGTACTGACAAAACTCAATTTCATATCAAAATCGTTCGAATTATTCTCTATTTGAGTCTTAATTCTTTCCAAATCTGAAGTCTTTTTCGACAGCAATAGCTCCATTACCAGCTGCCGGTTAGCATTGATATCGGCTTTTAACGCCGTAAGGCTATTGGTCATCGCCGATGAAGCGACATAGCGTTCATTGAATTTTACGATATTACTCGTATTGAAATAGGCGGTAAGGGATGCGATAATCATAACGACTATGATTAAGCCGAATCCAAGAACAAGTATTCCTTTGGTACTTAAATTAATTGATTTCATAATTTAATAATTTGATAAAATGGGTATTATGGAACTCGCATTGACAATTTCATTTGTGTTTGTGTTTTTGTGCCATGCTCGTTTCATGCGCCTTTTGAATTTAAAATTTATTATCTTTATTTTGTTTCTGATTTACAACAAGTTCTTTACTCTTTATCAAGGCTTTTCCATCAAGGACAATCAATCCTTCGGAAGTGACTCCGGTGATGAATTCATTACTCTTAGTTGAATAAAGCACTTGGTTGATAGCCGCGTTACCGATGTATTGGGTGCCAATAATAGCGTCAGCAACAATGCCGAAACTGATATTTTCATGACAAACGATCATCACCTTATTGAATTCGGATATTCCCCTTTCTGAAAGGTTGAAAACTTTTTTCAGGTTAAGTACCGTAAATACCTGCCCCCTTATATTGATTATTCCGACAATAAATGGCGGGGTACAGGGAATGACCGCCAGTTCCTTCAATGGGAGCACTTCTGATACAAGCTCAGCTTCAATACAATAAACTTCCCCCGAAAGCATAAACTTTACGACATAAAGTGAATCTGTATGCTCCTTATGGCCGTTGTCCTGTAGTCGTGATAAGGCAAGTGCCCTTTCGTGCAAGATTTTCAGATCCTGTTCCGGATTACCTGTGCCTGTCCCCATCGATTCTACAGTTGCATCATTTATCACCTGCTTTTCCATATTTTGGTATCCATATTATAATTAATACCCTGTTTTTCTTTATCTGAACATCGAAATCAGCTCTTTCATTCTTGCCGTAGTGATCCCATCCGATTCCGGAATGATCGAATCGTCATGCAAATAAGTTAACAGATCTTCAATATTCTGATAGTGTTTTCCCGCTATTTTATTTTTGCCCTGGCTCCGGTAATAATTACCGATCACAAAATGTGCAAGTATATGCCGTGAATCAAGATAAAGCACCTTTTGCAGAATAGTCTCAGCCAGAGCCGTTTCGTTAAGCTCCAATAAAATGGTTGCCAGCAAATAATGATAATTGGCATTCATAGGGTCTAATGCAATCAGCTTTTCGCACCACATCCTGGCATCCGAATGGTGCCCCAGATTGGCATAGGTCCTGGCAATGTAATATATCGTTTTCTTTTCCTTTGGATTTAAACCATATAGCTTATTAAACAAACCCAAAGCTTCCTCATAAAACCCTTTCTGATAAAGTTGTTCTGCTTTTTTCTGCAAACGTGTCGCCCCCGCTTTCGCCTTCTCAAAGTCCGGTTCACGTTGATTTGCCAAATCTGATTTCAGGTTCCTGGATTGACAAGCGGAATCCGGATCTACTCTTCTTACGACAGCGTCACTCCTGTTTTCAAAAGGCAGCGTCGGTTTGAAATAATCATCCCCTTTGCTGACAGACGCTGGTCTTTCGAATGATGACAAAGGAGATTCCTTCTTAACCTCCATCCAGGGACCTTTTCTGTACAAAATGGCATCGTCGATCATGACCCTTGTTAAGTTAGGAACAGCCTCATTCGATACTTCAACAGGGCTGGTTATCAACCATCCGTTAGGGACCAACGCCTGTGTAAACCTGTTCAACACTTTTAACCGCTGCTCGACTGAAAAGTACATTATGACATTGCGACACAAAATCAAATCCATTGCCTCTGTGTCTGTAGATTGAGCCGGATAATGATGGTCGGCCAGATTCAGATATGAAAAACGGACCATTTGCTTTATCCTGGGTATTATTTCATACTCACGCCCGATCTTCTTAAAATAACGATTTAATATATCACCGGTTGTTTCCCTGAATGACCATTTGTTGTATCTGCCGTTGATTGCTTTTCGAATGAAATTACGGTTAATGTCAGACCCCAGGATGGTGATGTTCCACGATTCGATATCCGGCATGATCTCGCATAAAAGAATGGCCAGGGTATAAGCTTCTTCGCCCGTACAGCAACCTGCACTCCAGATGCGGATATCCTTACCCCTTCGCGATCTGGATTCAATCAACGGAGGCAGTATGATATTTTTTAGTGCCCGAAGGCTTGCTTCCTCTCTGAAAAAATAGGTCTCACCGATTGTCAGACATGTGGCCAACAGATCGATCTGCTTCTGACTCAGGGCGTTTGAATTTATCGATTCTAAAAACAAAGCAAAATTATGCTCATAGCCTAAGTCGAGAAGGACGGAAAGAATGACCCGCTTAAAATCGTTGTACTGATTTTCAGGAAAGTGCAAACCCAGTTTGCTTTCAACATATTCACTTACTTTGGAAATTTCAGAATCAGTAATCACAAATTCATTAAATTAATATGCCTTCTATGAATTATTCTTTATTACAAACACAATAAGTATTTATATCTGAAGTTGCTTAATTATTTTCACTTCCTGCAATGCCAACTTCATTTGAATGATTATCCTCAGATATTTTATCCAAAAAAATAATTTCTTCAGTCGTTAGGAAAGTTTCAAGATTATAAATCAGTATTAGACCATCATCTGAACTGATGATCCCCGATATGTCAAGTCCGGAACAAATCTCTTCCGCATTTACAAAATGATCACCGGCGTCATAAATGACTTCAGCGACCTTATCCACCCTGAGTGCGACAACCCTGCCCGATGCATTCACAATGATAAACCGGTCGTTGATATCGGTTATACGTCCCCTCAAGCCAACCCTGAAATGCATATTCATAACCGGAACGACGGTGCCATGCAGATTGATTATGCCGCAAATTTTTTCCGGAGCATTGGGTATCGGGGTTATTTCGACGGCACGAATGATCTGTCGTATATCAGATAACCGGATTGCGAATCGCTGACGATTGATCCAAAAGACAACGAGCTGGTTTATATCCTCCAATTTTAGCATCTGAATATTAATGAGTTATCACAATAAATCAAGTATATTATTTTTTTCTAAACAATATTCCTGTAGCCAAAATATCCTGTGCGGGACATATATGGTCGGCATTTTAAAATAAAGCTAAATTTGATTCCAAACTTACACAACATTTCAATCATACTGACATCATTAAAAACATTTTTAACCTCTTTTTATATATCATTCATTTCCCGGTTAAGATTCAACAGAATTAACCCTGTACAACAAAAAATACGGATAGTCGAATCACTTCAAGATTACTCCAGTTTTATTACTTTACTTTGCAATATCCATTCTAAGTTTAATCAACTGATGAAGATATTAATCATAGAAGACGAAAAGAGCATCCGTGAAAGTATCGCAACCTATTTGACAGATGAACGCTATTTATGCGAAATGGCAGTAGATTATTCGTCGGCGCTGGAGAAGATTGAAATGTACGAATATGATTGCATCCTTTTGGACATTACCCTACCCGGCGGCAATGGACTTTCGTTGCTAAACGAATTAAAAAACCTGAACCGGCTGGATGGCGTATTGATCATCTCTGCACGCAATGCCCTGGATGACCGTATCGAAGGGCTGAACCTGGGGGCAGATGATTATTTAACAAAGCCATTCCATCTTTCAGAACTTAGTGCAAGGGTTGCTGCTATTATCAGAAGGAAACAATTTGAAGGCAATAATGAGATTCAATTTAATGAAATCAATATCGATACTTATGCAAAAACGGTTTCCATAAACAAAAGCCCTCTTGAGCTCACCCGCAGGGAATATGACCTGATTTTATTTTTTGTAACAAATAAAAACCGGGTGATTTCAAAGAATGCCATCGCCGAACATCTCTGGGGGGACGAAATGGATAGCATCGATAATTTTGATTTTTTGTATACCCACATCAAAAACCTGCGTAAGAAGTTAACCGACGCGGGTTGCACGGATTATATCCATTCGATTTATGGCATGGGGTACAAATTTTCGAATTAATAATATCACGTACAGAAATGAAACTGCTTTCAAAATATAATCGAATCTATCTTTCCGCATCCATAGTCGTGTTCCTGATTACCGGTATCGGTTACTATTTTGTAATAAGCTTTGCATTGATTCACCAACTAAACCATTCATTAAAAGATAAATTAACCGAAATAAAAACTTACGCGCAGTCGCACAATGCCTTACTCCCAATAACCAATACCAGAAACCAGATTATTTTCTACTTCCCGACAAACAATCCTCCTACCAAAGCCAGTTTTAGCAATATTCCGGAATATGTTAAAGAGGAAAAAGAGATCATTCAGTTCAGGCAACTGAAATCCATCATTTCGGTCAACGGACATCGCTATGAAGTCTTCATCCGCGAACCTGAAACAGAAACCGAAGACCTGATCCAACTGATATTGGTCATCACCTGTATCATTGCCGCCTTTTTCCTGTTGTTGCTATTTGTCATCAATCGTCTCTCCTTTCAAAATATCTGGAAGCCTTTTCAACACACGCTGGCACAGATCCAATGTTTTAACCTATCGACCCAAAACGAGATCACCATTCAGCCCACCGATATCACCGAGTTTGAATCACTCAATAATGCCGTGATTTCGATGTCGGGCAAGGTCAACAAAGAATATCTCTCCCTGAAGAATTTCACGGAAAATGCTTCTCATGAAATGCAAACCCCCCTTGCAATATTAAATGCACGGTTGGATTTATTGATTCAAAATGAAAATATCTCTGAGAGCGAAATCGGCCAGCTGCAAGAGATGTACCAGGCCGTAAACAGGTTGACAAGGCTGAACAAGTCGTTGCTGTTGTTGACAAAAATTGAAAACAGACAGTTTTCGGAAACCGAAACCATTCAGCTGGATCAAATTATTGAAGAAAAGATCGTTCAGTTTGGTGATCAAATGAAGGTTCGTGAGATCACTATCGAAAAAGAGATTCAACCCGTGGCCCTTAAAATGAATCATCATCTGGCCGACATCGTTGTCAACAACCTCATCAGCAATGCTATCCGCCACAACTGTGAAAACGGAACAATAAAAATCAGCTTAAACAATGAAGAGATGACAATTTCAAACACCGGTCCCTTCGGCAATGTCGATCACAACAATATATTCAAACGCTTTCAAAAAGGCAGAAATTCAGAAGGACTTGGTCTTGGTTTGGCAATTGTAAAACAAATCTGTGACCAGTATGATTTCATTATCCGGTATACCTTTGAAAACAACCTTCACGTCTTCCGGATCGTCTTTTAACTTCAGTTTTTCTCCATTTTCATTTTATTTCTTTGATTCAAAATCATAACCCGGACAAATGAATCTTAAATCTCTAACGCTAGTACTTCTGGTACTATTTTCTTCACCTGTAGCAAACGCACAGAAGAATGTTCTCCCAAAAAATAAATCCGGAGCAACACTAAATGGCAAGATAATTGAAAAAGGAACGACCAAACCCGTAGAATATGTGACCGTCAAGTTAATGGTAAAAGCGGACAGTACATTTATTGCAGGTTGTATAACAGATGGTTCTGGAAATTTCAGTCTTAAAAATGTGTCGGCAAACGAATATTATGTGGAGTATAGTTCGCTGGGATTTAAACCCTCCAGATCCATGCCGTTCAATGTTTCAGTCCCCAAAGGGGTCTTTAATCTTGGCACGTTGGAACTCTCCACACAAAGTCAGGTGCTCAATGAAGTGGTGGTCACAGGTGAACGAAAAATGTTTAATAACGCAATAGACCGCAAAGTATTCAATATCGAACGGGATATGCTCAGCCAGTCCGGAGCCGTCACGGATTTACTTCAAAATATCCCTTCCGTGGAAGTCGGTATCGATGGAAATGTAAGCCTGCGGGGCTCTGAAAATGTAATGATTCTGATCAACGGAAAGACCTCGATGCTCACGATGGCAAACAGAGCGGATATCCTTTCTCAGCTTCCGGCTAATACGGTCGACCGGATTGAAGTAATCACCAATCCTTCGGCCAAATATAAACCGGATGGGACTTCCGGTATCATCAATATCGTTTTAAAGAAAAATACCAACACCGGTTTAAACGGGACTCTTGTTGCCAATGCGGGTAACAGAAGCA
>JAUZOX010000180.1 GCA_030706265.1 Bacteroidota bacterium
ATTCACTTCTAATGCAAAGGCTGGCTGAGAAGTGATCTTCTCAATGGTTTGCTTACCCACAATAAAAGCCAGACGCGGCAGGAGCCGATAATCTCTTGACTGGAATGCCTCGTGAGTCAGGGCTTTAATATTATTGAACCTCCAGGTATAAATCTTATAAACACCATCACTCATTACAACCGGAACCGTTTTGTTGTTGAACAATTGATACGACAAGGTCTGAGTTAAAGGTATTTTGACAACAATCTCCAACACCTTGACCGGCGCAGTGGCGGGTAATAGTTCGTTTGCCATCATTGTGGGCAAAAAATCTTTCTTTGAATGGATTGTATAGGTTAGATCGATGGTAGCACCAGGTTCTATTCCGGTATGGGTTACAACCATCTCCCGCAAATGATTGAAAGCAGGCGCATTGGGGGCAAACTGGGGAAGAACTTCATTAAAAGCATTCTCAGGGGACTTGACTTTGCGCCCACTGACCATCGTGGTCTGAGCACGGTGGATAGATAGCTGCTGATATGCAGGATTAAAGACGATGAAAGATTCTCCGTATTGCTTATCAGATGACATATAGGTGATCAGCTTCAATTGATGTGAATAGTTATAATCCATACTGCCATCGGCATTCAGCACAAATTCCTTTTTTTGTTTCAAATAAATTGCGTCTGCATTCTCATCCTGTGCCTTTAAATTGTTTACCAGGCCCAAAAAGATAAGAAGGGATATGATCGTCTTTCTCATGTTTCGATGTGTTTAAGGGTTGAATTATTGTTTGATCAGCACTACCGGCGTTGTTGCAAAGAAATTCTGATTGTCAACAGCCTTTTTAAACGACTCCCAGTCGCGGGGCTCATAAATCCGCTTATTAAATTGTCCGGTAAAGGAAAACTCCAGATCCTGATCCTGTTGCACAAGTTGTCCATCGGATGAAACCGCCTCATCTTCCGAATGTACGGCTACCCTTCCCTTATCATAATGAAACCCGGCAGGCAATTTCACGGTTTCTTTTAATTCAACCAGGCGGGAACAACGATCCGTAAAACTGTATTTGCGATCCTTGAGAGACGTGCTAAAGCTCAGCTGCCCCTGTGCACTTCGAAATAGGTTGGAGGCAACAAAAGGGGTAAATATGATCTGATTGGTTGTAACTACTGCGTAATCGGGAATCCGGTATTTGATCTTCAACGTGATCGGACCCGCCATGTAATCATAGGGATCCTTTCCATAATCCAATGCGATCATTTGAGCCTGGGGTGCCACTCGTAACAGTTCTCTTTCAATATTTGATTTCCAGTCGCTTTTCACGCTGCTTGTAAAATATCGCCTTATGGCGGCATCGCTTTGTCCTTCGGCTGTAACGGTTAAATCCCCTTCCAGTGAACCGTCTGTTTTGATTTCAGAAGTACCGGTTATCCTGAAAAAATGATCGGATGCTTTTGATACCGGTGTATACAACAAATCAGCTCCCTCCGGGACCCCCATCAGATAACCCTGCTGCTGTTCGGCACTCGACCAAAGTTCTCTTAAAAACGGAACCCAGGTTGGATCCAGCATCTTGTATTTGCCATTGTGAAGTTTGACGACGGCGACGCTATGATTAAACTGATCGGCAGGAATATAATCAATCCTTGAACCGGCCATGGTCATTGCCGGATAGGATTCAAAGCCGGCTGCCCGCAACATGGTTATGAGCATTCCGGCCTTATCCTTACATACGCCGCAACGATCAAGATAGGTCATTGATCCCTTGTGAAGCGTATACCCTTCGCCCGGCCCCATTGAGATTCCCGAATAACGGATATTGTCGGCACACCAGTGCGTTAATTTTGAAATTGAATCCATTTCCGTATCAGCTCCCGTGAGGATCTCGTTGACCTTCGCCATGATTTCGGGAGTCGCGTTGAAGCTGCCAAAATCTTCGTTGACTTTATAAAACCACAACGACTTGGCTTTCCAATCAGGACTGGTCGATAGCAGTAGTTTCGGAGCTATGTCAGAGAGGGCCACCTGCCGTGGTTCCATGGCAATGGGTCGGATATTATTTAAGGTAAACGAATAGGTCATCCTTTCGCCATGGAATTCCAGTTTTGAAGTACAGGCCCCGTTATAAAATTCATATTGAAGAGGTTTATTTTTGGGAACCGTCACCTGATATACTTTAGACAAGACGGGATTGCTGTTCCAGAATTCGACGATATCATAGAAATGACCCCGCATTGGAGGAATATATTTGTCATCGTCATCGGCTTGCAGCAAAGCATAGGTAAAGCCTTTTCTGAAAAGGCTTACTTCGAGGGCATCTCCGGGTTCGAGGCGACCGACGCCAAGCATCTTTTCACGGGCTCCCCAATAAATGGCTCTGGCCGGTGCCGGGTAATCCAGAGTCTTGGTAATGTCCAGATTTTCGACAGTACCATTTTTACGGTAAATCACTGCTTTTTTGATCTCAACATAAGCGGATAATGGATCATAATCAATTTTGACCACATTAAGATCGAGTGCACCATGAGGAGTAAGGACTTTGTACAAATAGTGCATATTGTAAAAACTTAAACCCGTTTCCTGAACATCGACGCGAGTGCTGTCGAAGACCATCAACACATTGTCATTTGGAAACTCAGCGAGTGTTCCCGCATCGTTGATCTTTTGCTGAGTCGACTGTGCCTGGGTTATATGAAACGTAAAAAAGAGGGAAATAATCAGTAAAAGTTTTTTCATAAATGGGGTTGATTTGAATTAAATGTAAATTTATACATTTATCTTTGACCGGTACAAAGTTTAATATAAAATGAACATTGATGAAGAAAATCTAATCAAAAGGCTAAGACAAGATGATGAAAAGGCATTCAATACCCTTTTTTATCAGTATCATGAGAGAGTGTACAATTTGGCAAGAAGATTTTTACCCTTCAAGGAGGATGCAGAAGAAATTGTCCAGATTGTTTTTATTGCTTTATGGGAGAACCGTTATCAGGTCGACCAAACGAAACCCCTTTCCCACTATATCCTTGCCATTGCCCGCCACTGGATTTACAACACCGTCAAAAAGAACATCTATCGCCAGGGGTACCTGGATCATCTTCAGCAACAAAACAAATCTTTGGATTTTGTAACCGAAGACGCTGTAAGTTACAATGAGTTAAATTCACTAGTAGAAAAATTAACTACTGATCTCCCACCCAAACGAAGCGAAATATTTCGCTTGAGCAGAAATGAGGGTTTATCTTATCGCGAGATAGCAAGTCGGCTTTCAATTACCGAAAGTACTGTCAATACTCAACTTACAAAGGCCCTTGACTATGTCAGAAAAAACATCAAGGCCTTGTATTGAACTTTGCCTATTTCTATTTCCATAAATTTAAAATTATTTTTCATTACCAGTCATTGAAAAACCTTTCTCAGGTTAATTACGTTTATACATATGGAAACAACAACTCATCTAAAATATTTACTCGCTAGACACCAACAAGGAATTGCTACTCCTGATGAATCGCAGATGCTTTACAGGATGCTGAATAATCCCGATAAAACAGAGATGGAAGCAATCATGAATAAGGAATGGTCTGGTGTGCCCTGTACTAACGGGGAGATCGATTCATTTGCCTTATTAGAAACGATACGCAGGAAAGCTGGAATCGATCCCCAACCCCAAAAAGAGAAAACACTATATTTAAAACCCGGGGTTAACCGGCTGTTTAGCCTTACGGCAATTCTTCGGTATGCTGCAATATTTATCATTGCAGGTGCCTTGACCTGGTTTTTGAAACCATCTCCCATACAAAATGCTGCTTCCACGAAGACCCATTTTTTTAACATCAAAGTTGCTTACGGTTCAAAGAGTACGATCGAGTTGCCTGACGGTTCTATCGTCACCTTGAATTCAGGGAGTACCCTTAGCTATCCGGATAAATTTGAAACCGGCAGCAGAACGGTCTTACTCAACGGAGAAGCTTTTTTCGAGGTGAAAAAGAATGCTAATCGCCCTTTTTATGTCAAAACCAAAGATATCACCATCAAGGTTCTGGGTACAAAGTTTAACGTGAAGTCTTATCCGGATGAAAATACTTCTGAGACCACCCTTGTTTGTGGATCGGTCGAGATCTTGCAAAATAACGGGGCAAACAATAAAACCGAAAATGAGAACGCACATATATTTCTGAAACCTAACCAGAAAGCCATTTTCACCCGAAAGACAGGCGTCACCGAATTACAGGATCTGGATCAGGCCAGGGAACAACCCAACGAGAGTGATAAGACTTCCGCTGATGCCCCGATTCAATTGATTACAAAAATTGCCATGCAGGATCAGGACGAAACGAATAGCGACATTGCATGGAAAAACAATAATTTGATCTTAAACAACGAACGTTTTAGCGATATCATCAAGAAACTCGAACGATGGTACAATGTTGAAATCACCTTGGAAAACCAGGCACTCGCTGATGACCGCTTCTCGGGGAAATTCGACCGGGAGTCCATAACAGATGTTTTGAATGCTCTGAATATCATCGAACCGTTCCATTATGAAATCAAAAAGAACATCATCATTATATCCAAAAAATAAAAACGCTTAAAAAATCATACCTGCCTATGAAGAATTAAGGAGTAACAAAAAAAAGAAAAAGCAGAAAATGTTTGCAGCATTTCCTGCTTTAAGGTGCGTTTAACAATTATCTCACTAACAATTAAACATTACAAATGTATGAAAATTACTTTACATTGTTGTAAGGGCAGGAAACCCTTAGACATCAATAAAATTTTCCTGATCATGAAATTAACTACTCTTCTTTTATTTGTCAATCTTTTGCAGGTTAGTGCAATAGGTTATTCACAAACCGGACGATTCAATCTTCGTCTGAATAAAATGACCATTAAAGAAGCCCTTTCAACCATTGAAAGCCAAAGTAGTTACAAATTTGTCTATCGTGACTCAGACATTGAGAACAAAGTAGTATCTTCAAATATCGTCAACTCTCCAATTGAGGAGGTAATGAAAATCATGTTAAACAATACCGGTGCTAAGTACCGTATTCTGGACAATAACCTGATTGTCATTGCCCCCGATGAATTGTTGCAACAGAAAAAAGTGAGCGGAACGATTATTGATTCCGAAAGCGGTGAAACGCTTATCGGGGTGAGTGTTTTCATCATGGGAACAAATCAAGGTACCGTGACGGATTCAAAAGGAAATTTTTCCTTGAATGTATCGGATCCGAATGCCGTATTAAGGATTACTTATATGGGTTATTTGCCTCAGGAGATTTCGGTCAAAGGGCAAATCCGCTTTGATATTAAATTATCAAGAGATATTAAAAACCTGGAAGAAGTAGTAGTAATCGGATATGGCACCCAAAAGAAGGCAAATGTAACAAGTTCGGTTTCAACATTAAAAGACAAAAAACTCGATGAACGGCCCATTGCCAGGGTTGACCAGGCGTTAGTCGGACAACTGGCAGGGATCAATGTTAAACAAACAACCGGCGTCCCCGGTAAAGCTTTTAGTATTCAGGTACGTGGAACAGGATCCATCAGTGCGGGCAATGAACCCTTGTACGTAATTGACGGTTTTCCCCTGGCTACGGCTGTTACCAATGGCGCAGGGAACTATGCCACCGGAAACCCCCTGGATAATATCAACCCCAGTGACATTGAGTCAATTCAGGTTTTAAAAGATGCGTCGGCAGCTGCAATTTACGGTTCCAGAGCATCAAATGGGGTCATCCTCATTTCGACTAAAAAAGGGCAGGCAGGCAAGCCCAAAATTACTTACAACACTTATTTGGGTATTAACCAAGCCAGTAGGCAGGTAAGCATGCTGGATGGCCAGGGATGGATCGACAGGGCTACTGAAATAATCAATGGCCAGTATGTGACTGCTTTTGGGGCGAAAGGGGCCAAAGCAACGGATGATGCAGCAACCAGAACAGGAATAGTCGGATCTTTTAACGTTGCCTACTTCCTGGATCCCCGCTGGACACAACCCGGTCACCCGGGCCTTGATTTTATAAACTGGCAGGACC
>JAUZOX010000181.1 GCA_030706265.1 Bacteroidota bacterium
ATTAATGTGGCAACAAATTCCATAGTCGTTGATTATTTAAAGATGATAAACTTATTGTCTTTTTGAATGCGCATAATTTTCAACCTGAGCCATGACCCTCATCAAGTTTCCACCCCATATTTTGCATATCGCATCTTCACGGTATCCTCTTTTAACCAGTTCAACAGTGATGTTGAGCATCTGGCTGACATCATGGCAATCCGCCACGCCGCCACCGCCATCAAAGTCAGTCCCGATTCCAACATGATCGATACCGGCAACCTTCACAATATGATCGATGTGATCCACGACATCACTCACAGTAGCTAACTGTTGAGGAAAACGAATGTTCAATTCATCCCGTTCTTTCCGTAAAATATCTAACTGGGCATCCGTGAGATTATCGGTATATTTGGCTTTGAGCGCGTTCATTGCAGCATCCCTTTCCGGATTCGGTTTGGGTTTTTTGACATAATCGCTCAGGATACACATTTGAATGACGCCTCCGTTTGCAGCAAGCGCCCGCAACATATCGTCCGTCATATTTCTCGGGTTGTTACATATTGCACGTGCACAAGAGTGCGAAGCGATCACGGGAACTTTGGTTATCTTCAGTACGTCATAAAACGACCGGTCGGAGATATGGGAGACATCCACCATCATTCCAAGCCGGTTCATTTCCTTGACGACTTCGACTCCAAATTGGGTCAATCCTCCCGCAGAAAGGGTGTCATTAGAAGAATCGCAGAGCTGGTTGTTTTTTACATGACACAGTGTGATGTAACGTGCTCCAAGGTCATAAAACTCCTTAACACGACTAAGGTCTGTTCCGAGGGGATATCCGTTTTCGACGCCGATAAATACGGCCCGTTTACCCTCCCGGGCTATTTTCTTAAACTGTTCCGGATTTAAAGCAATATCGGCCAGATTTTTATTTTTCCGAACCGACTGATGGATGGCATCAAAGAGATGCAATGCCTGATCATGGATTTTAGTGTAGGCTTCTTCATTGCATTTTCCCTGGCTTGTAAACACGGCGAAGAAGACTCCGTCCAGACCGCCTTCCTTCATGCGTGGAAAATCAACACAACTTCCCGTTGTTGCATAGTCATTCCGGACACCGGCGTCAAAGTTGCTTCGTGAAAGCCGAAGGGGCGTGTCGGTGTGCGAATCTACAGTGAGCGCTTTTTCATGAATGCGTTTTGCTTTTTGTATCAATGCTTCCGTTGAATTTTGGGCTTTTATGTTTTGAAAAGGCAGGCATAAAAATGCCAATGTAATAGTAAGGGTTGTCAGTTTAGGTATCATTACAGAGCGCTTAAATATTTAAACTTTTGGCGGTTTCACAAATCAGTTTCCACGCCGAGTCCACATTTTGTTTTGTCACATTGGTCTGGGCGATGACCATTCTTAAAGTGTATTTACTGCCTAATCGGGTGTGGGTGAGATATATCTTTCCGGTTTTGTTGAGATTTCTGATCAACAGTTCATTTAAGGCATTGAGGCGATCCATGTCCTTTTCCCCTTCGGGGATATATCTGAAACAGATAACGTTGAAATGGACCGGGGCCAATATTTCAAATTCGGTGTTCTTTTCAACCAATTGGGCAAAATGTTGGCCGAGTTTGATGTGGAACCTGATCTTTTCCTGAAGTCCCTCGATGCCAAAGTTCCGGATCACGAACCAGAGCTTCAGCGCCCTGAACCTGCGGCCAAGCTGAACACCCCAGTCCCGGTAGTCGTTTACTTTTCCACGTGTTGAAGTCCTGAGATACTCGGGCAGGATTTCAAACGTGCGCAGCAGGGGTTCTTTATCTTTCACAAAAAAAGCCGAACAGTCAAAATTCGTAAACATCCATTTGTGCGGGTTAAAGACAAAGCTGTTTGCCTTTTCGATGCCTTTTATCATCCAGCGGTATTCCGGTAGTAATAATGCGGTCCCGGCAAAAGCTGCATCAATATGCAGCCAGATATTGTATTTATTGCATATCGCAGCAATTTTTTCAAGGGGGTCGATGGCGGTCGAACTGGTCGTGCCGAGGGTGGCGATCATACACATCGGACTGAATCCGTTTGCCATATCCTGCACGATGGCTTGTTCAAGTGCCTCGGGATTAAGGGCATATTGTTTGTCCAGACCGACCTTTTTCAGGTTAGTCCTTCCGAGTCCGGCAATTTTTACGGCCTTTTCGACAGAAGAATGGGTCTCTGTCGAACAATAGATTCTGAATTTATCTTTACTGGTGAATCCCTGATCGTTAATCGTGAATCCGGAAGCCCTCTCACGTGCAGAAAGAATAGCCGCCAATGTTGACGAGGAAGCAGAATCCTGAATGACACCCTCCCATGAAGAGGGAAGTCCCGTCATTTGTTTAAGCCAGTTCATCGTCAACTCTTCCAGTTCAGCCGCGGCCGGGGAAGTTTCCCACATCATGCACTGACTTCCGAGCGCAGCGGTCAGCATCTCTCCCAACACGGAAGGATAGCTGTTGTTGGAAGGAAAATAAGCGAAAAAATTGGGACTTTGCCAATGCGTGATTCCCGGAAGGATTACATCCTGGAAATCCTTGAAAATAGTATTCATCGATTCCCCCTTTTCGGGTGGCGACGATGGCAGTTGGTTGAATATCTGACGGGGTTCTACCTGTGATTTAACAGGATATTGATCAACAGTTTCCAAGTAGTCAGCCATCCAGTCCACCATAAGATGGGCCTGACGACGAAATTCTTTTGCATCCATGCCTTAAATTTTTGTATAAAGATACTACCTTTTTCATCCGAAAGTAATTTGAATAAATAGGTCGTATGGAACTCGCATAAACGCATTCTCGGTCTAAGTTTAGGCGTAAGCATATTTGGTTCAAGTTTAGGCGATAGCCGTAACTTGGACCAAATATGCGATTAAAGACTTATATAAGGATTGGGGATTAGGAGATAGCGCGTCAAGCCAGCAATATCGTACGGGGTGCAGCGGTAACCTCGACTAAGAATAGACTTAGTTTGCAACTGATCAAAAGTATAAAACCTCTGCCATACATGGTGATTAAATAGGTCGTATGGAGCTCGCATGTCTGTTCGGTTTATCGATTTTTGTGATTTCCAAAAATGCTCGTTTCTCTTCAACTAATTGTACTAGTTTTGTAAAAACAAAACGGTTCTGTTTTTCCTTTTATCAAATATATGCAATATGTCAAAGTCTGATTTTCAACAAGCCATACTCCGTGGAATTCCTTCCGAATTGCCGGATCCGCAGCCCTATGATTACAGTGTGAATCATGCTCCGGTGCGGAAAGATATCTTGTCTCCCGATGAAAAGAGATTGGCGCTTCGCAATGCCCTCCGTTATTTTGAGCCCCGCCACCATGCCGTCCTGGCTCCCGAGTTTGCCGACGAACTTCAAAAATATGGACGGATTTATATGTACCGTTTTCGCCCCACATACCAAATGTATGCCCGTCCGGTTGAAGATTATCCGGCTCAATGCAAACAGGCTGCCGCCATCATGTTGATGATCCAGAACAACCTCGATCCGGCCGTTGCCCAACATCCTCATGAATTGATCACTTACGGCGGGAATGGGGCCGTATTTCAGAACTGGGCGCAATACCTGCTTACCATGCAATACTTGTCACGGATGACCGACCAGCAAACGTTGGTGATGTATTCAGGCCATCCAATGGGACTCTTTCCTTCACATCCCGATGCCCCCCGTGTCGTAGTAACCAATGGGATGACAATTCCCAATTACAGTAAGCCTGACGACTGGGAAAGATTTAATGCCCTGGGGGTGTCTCAATATGGCCAGATGACGGCCGGTTCCTATATGTATATCGGGCCACAGGGGATTGTCCATGGAACAACCATCACACTCATGAATGCCGGAAGAATCATCAACCGGCCCGGCGAGGATCTCTCCGGAAAAGTATTTGTCTCTTCAGGTTTAGGCGGCATGTCAGGAGCACAGCCTAAAGCAGCCGTCATTGCCGGGGCCGTGGGTGTCATTGCCGAAATCAACCCTAAAGCCGTCGAAATTCGGCATGCTCAGGGCTGGGTCGATGAAGTGTTTTTAGATCTTGACGAATTGCTCAACCGTATACGCATTGCCCGGCTCAACAAAGAATCGGTTTCACTTGCTTTCCAGGGGAATGTGGTCGATCTGTGGGAACGTTTGGCCATTGAAGATTTTCCGGTTGAACTTGGTTCCGATCAAACATCGCTTCATAACCCCTGGGCAGGTGGATATTACCCCGCCGGCCTTTCTTTTGAAGAGGCAAAGGAGATGATGGCGCATCAACCCGTATTGTTTAAAGAAAAGGTGCAGGAGTCGCTTTGCCGGCAGGTCACAGCCATCAATAAAATAGCAGCCCGCGGCATGTATTTCTTCGACTATGGCAATGCCTTTTTGCTCGAATCTGCCAGGGCAGGGGCGGCAGTACTGAAAGAAGACGGTACTTTCAGGTATCCTTCTTATGTGCAGGATATCATGGGTCCGCTTTGTTTCGATTATGGATTTGGACCATTCCGGTGGGTTTGTACCAGTGGAAAATCATCCGATCTGGATATGACGGATCAGATTGCCATGAGGGTATTGGAAGAAATGTTGCACGATGCCCCTGTTGAGATTCAACAACAGTTGAAGGACAATATCCGTTGGATCGGTGAAGCCAAACAGAATAAGCTGGTAGTGGGATCGCAGGCGCGAATCCTCTATGCCGATTGTGAGGGCCGGACAAGGATCGCTTCTGCATTCAATAAGGCGATTCGTGAAAACAGGATAGGTCCTGTCGTGATTGGGAGGGATCATCATGATGTATCCGGGACCGACTCCCCGTATCGCGAAACCTCCAATATTTACGACGGATCCAGGTTTACGGCGGATATGGCAATCCAGAATGTGATCGGTGACTCATTCCGAGGTGCAACCTGGGTGAGCGTTCACAATGGTGGAGGTGTCGGTTGGGGCGAAGTCATCAACGGTGGATTTGGGATGCTGTTGGATGGCACCGAAGCAACCGACCGGCGGATACAAAGCATGCTTTATTGGGATGTCAACAATGGCATAGCCCGTCGTTCCTGGGCACGCAATGCTGCAGCCGATTTTACCATTCGCCGCGCCATGCAAACCGAGCCTCTTTTAAAAGTGACGCTGCCAAATCCTGCCGACGATAAATTAATTTTAGGGTTTTTCTGAAGTTAGCTGTATTATCTCAAACTTTTCAGTTTACCGGTTCACATTACAGATTATGAATTCAAGGATGAACCGTTAAAATGTTAAGAATTATTAATATAAATCCGATGTCAATTAAACCGGTTGTATATTTAACAGTCTAATTTTAAAAACAGGAATACAATCCGGTTTTGGCGGTTAAAAAAGGGGCCAATATTAAAAAAACGTTAATTATTGCTCAGAATGGCTACAATTAAGAGATCTTAACAAACAAAACATTGAATTAAGCGTTAAGTGTGCGTACTTTTGCATGGTATTTGTAATAAATGAAAGAAAAAAGGAATGGTATGAAAAAAAATATACTTTTAATGATGTCGGGTTTGGTTGTGGGAAGCATGTTATTTGCAAATACATTGGCTTCGGTGGTGTCGGCTCCAACGATTGTTATTCCGGTCGATACTTTAAAGAATAAGGCAAAACAACTGGCTGTAGCTCAGAAATTATCGGATGCGGTTTCTGGTAAGATATCTACCAGCACATGGAGTATTAACAAGATTGAATCCGGAAATGATCTGGCAAAGGGCATCGAGTTCTCAAATCCATTCCCAAATCCTGCAAATCAACAGACGGGCATTAATTTTCAGTTGCCATCTCCCAATTCGGAAGCCAGGGTGATGCTTCGAAACCTGCTGGGTTCTGTGGTCAAGGAAATTAGGGTTACCGGAGCTGAAAACCGGTTTTTCATCAATACCTCTGATCTCAACAATGGATTATATTTTTACTCTGTTATGTTCGAAAACAGAGTCTTGTTTACTAAAAAGTTAATCGTGAAGCACTAAAAATTAAAGTGTTGCCACAATATATATTAAAAG
>JAUZOX010000182.1 GCA_030706265.1 Bacteroidota bacterium
AATTTTGTTACTCTCAAAAAGAGTGGTGAGTTTGTGCCAGGCTTTGATGAAATCCTAAATGACTTTATTGTGGATGTCCAGTCAGGCAATTGGCTTGAAAATCATCCGTTATATATAAGATTTTCGAAAGACCTCGCTTCCTTGTTAGTTGATTTACTTAAACCGTGTTTTAAATTCCAATACACAATAGACAACGGATCAGATGTTGACTTTAAGTTGAAAATTCGATTTGAAAATCAGCAATTCCAAAATCATCAGGTCGAAATCATTTCAAACGATTTTTGTAAAGCCAAGATATGGCCGGAAAGATTGGAAACTCTTTTGGACCCGAATAACGAATCAATAAATCTTTGTAAGTGGTTTGGTTATTTAAATTCTCCAAGGATAAGTGAATGTTTTTGGCGTATCTATGTGATGCAAGAATCAAATCCCTATCTCTTGTCCTTTGTTCATCGACTTGATTTTGGTGTGGATCATGGGTACAAGGGTATACTTAAAAATTCGCCTACTTTTAATAAAAATCTATCGTTGGATGATTTTATTTCAAAATGGTGTTCTGAAACTATTATTCCGGCATTAAACAATGGTGAATTAAAGGAAATTGAAAAGAATCTTTTTCATGAAAAAATTCCGGTAAAAGATATGCGAGTTTATTTTTCCGCCTTAACAGAAGAAAAAAGCTCTAGTAATCATCCCTTTTTATCTGAGGCCCAGTTTGAAGCATTTATTGATAAAGTTTGCCTCGGGAAATCTATTACAACAAAAATTCAAATCGATTTCAATGTGAATAAAGAGACAAGCATCATCCGAAGATTTTTTTGGGATTTTTATTGTCATTGTGTTACCCATTTTGGAGTATCATCAAATGAACGGATTAGATTTGCAAAATTATTATGTGATAATTTTAATAATTTCGCTCTAGAAATAACTTTAACTAATTTCAGTAAAGTTGGAAGGAAGGAATTACCAAACAAATTAAAAAAATGATTCCGGAATCATTTTTCTTCAACGGCAATTCATATCACCTTGTACTCCTGTCAATTCTCTCAAGAAGCTGAATGATTTTATTGTATTGTTCTCGGTTTGTATCCTTTAAATTCTGATTATCATTTGAAAGTAGCTTGAAACGTTCATTAGCATGTTCCAGTTTTATCTTCAATAACTCGATTTCCTGCATTTGTTGAACATCACGATTGACTTTATTGAGGATTTCCTCCTTTAATTGAAGCAGTTTCTCCTTTTCATTGAGGTTTTCCCTCGATTGGCAATTGATTTTGTCTTCTTTTAATGTTAAATCATTCTGGAGTGCCTCGATTTTCTCTTTCGAATCCGTCATTTCATCTTCTAAATTCGAAGCTTTAATTCTTTCATGCTCAAAAGCAGTACAAAAAGAACAGATTCGTTCACTGTTTACCTTTAATTGATGAAGTTCGTTAGTCTTTTGAACATCATTTGTACCCTTTTTGTACATTATTTCAGAAGAGATTGCCTCTTTTTCAATCCCTATTTCACAAAAATGGAGTATAATTCCAGATAATGCGACTCGCTTTCCGGTTGCTAGCTTCGTGCTATCTTGTATTCCAGTAAGGATTTTGTAAAAAAGGTTATCAACCTCCAGACGAATATTTGTTTTTCTGTATTTGTTATAAGCGTACTGCATAATGATGGTATTTGTGATTTTTGAATTTCTCGTTTAAGCTTGTTTGTAATCCCAGATCTTGGTTAATGAATCATTGGTGCTGAATTTAACGACCCCTGTCGGCCCGTTCCGATGTTTCTCGATATAAATCTTTCCCAGTCCTTTCATGTCTCTCCCACTGCCATCAAATTCAATTCCTGCCTTACTTGGTCGGTAAACAAACATAACAATATCGGCATCCTGTTCAATTGCTCCGGATTCTCTCAAGTCAGATAATTTAGGTTCTTGATTCCCCCGCTTTTCAACCTCCCTGGATAATTGTGATAATAGCATGACCGGAATATTCAATTCCTTTGCAATAATTTTAGCCATGCGTGATGCTTGAGCTACTTCTTGTTCCCTATTCCTATTTGCCTCTCCTTTCATATCAGCTAATTGAAGATAATCTATGAAAATCATGTCACATTTGTTATTCCGTTTCATCCTTTTGGCATGGTTACGGATATAACCCATAGACACCACTGGCTTATCGTCAATGTAAATGGGGAGTTCTTTAAGTCTTTTCATTGCTGAACCTATTCTTTCTAATTCATCCACAGTTAGATTTCCATTTCTGTAATTGTTTGGGTCAACGCTTATTTCTTTACAGATTAATCTTTCGACCAAAGAGATGCTGCTCATTTCAAGAGAGTAAATGAGAACATTTTTCCCACAATGTGCAGCCGTTCTTGCAAAATTCAACATTAATGCTGTTTTCCCCATGCCTGGGCGTCCTGCTAAAACTATTACATTAGATTTTTGCCACCCATTCGTAATCGCATCCAGTTCAGTGAGCCCTGTATTTATCCCCGACAATTGTCCAGTTTTAATGTTTGCACAACGATTTTTAATGTCCATAACAACATCAGGCATTATTTCTCCAATTGAGCGGATTGTTGACGTTCTTTGGAATGCATTAAACATCTCTTGTGCTGAATCAATAATTTGGTGGGTTAAATCAGTTGGATCGTTTGTATAGTCATCTGCCTGTATCATTACATTATTACCAAATTGTTTTAGTTTCCGACGATAATAAGCATCCTGGATAATTTCAGCATGTGCTAGAATATGAAGGGAGGAGTGTACATTAATAGAAAGTTCTGTTAGAATAGTTATATTGGCATTCGGTGGAAGCTCTTGATTTGCTTTTAGTTGATTAAAGACAGTAATAAAATCCATGGACTTTCTTTCGTCGTGCAACTGTTTTAGGGCCCTAAAAATAGATTGGTATGTTTTTTTGGAAAACATTTCGGATGAAAGAACTGAGTCGATGTCCGAAAAAGCATTAATGTCACACAGTGCCGCTCCTAATACAGCTTTCTCTGCATCATTTATATACTCAGGTACCACTTCAGAATATAAAAGTTGGCTTATTTGGTTTTTCATTGTCATTATTGGTTTTTAAAATATTTTCAAATTCATCATTAAATCGTTTGTTTTCAAGATAAGTACGAGCCATAATAGCGTATTTTTTATCCGGGATTGAGTTAGCATACAGGGGTAGCATTTCAATAGCTTTATTCCTTTCTTCAGAGGTAAGTTTCCCCCACTTTTTAAAAGTCCCAAGCCTATCTGTTTTTGGTTTTTCAATTATGGTGTGGTATTGATTGAAAAAAAATTCAAAATCAGTATCAACTTTTTTATTCTTTACATTCTTATCTTTCTTGTTAGTGGTTAGGTCTTGGTTAGCCTTTGGTTGAATCGTTGGTTGGGATATATTGGCTACTCCCTGATAAGATTCCCAATTACAGATAGTTATCTTTGTAGATTGTTTGGTTGACTGAATGGTTAAAAATTCAAGCTTTTCAAAACGAGATAACGCAGTTCTTACATTCTGCCTTGAGATTCCTTTACCAGCATTATTAATTATTGATTGTACTGAAGTAATGAATTCTCCAGGTTTGCAATTGCATTTTATACCATTCCATTCCCATTCATTTTTTTCGTGATTTGCCATTAATAGTATGGTGATAAGAATTGCTTTATGTTCCGGTGTACTTTGTTTCCAAATAGGTTTCTCCAGTAATGTCCTGTGAACTTTAATCCATCCATGCATTTCATATATATTTCAGGATTAACTTCTGGAATTTCGTTTAATTAATTTTGGTGTTAGAGCCTTAAGTTGTTCTTCTCTTGTCAGGATTATCCCTGATTCAACATAAGCAATCAAATCTTCCCGACGGTAGTAAACCCTTTTCCCCCGCTTGGCATATTTAATTCGATTTTCACTGTTGAGTTTATACAAAGAAGCATTTGACATATTAAGAAAACTCGAAGCCTGAGATAGGCTTAAATATTCTTTATTTGAAAAATCATCTTTTTGATTCCCGACCTTTAACGGGCGTTCCTGAATCACATTCCGAACTGAGCGTTCAATTAATAGTTCCAATTCATTCTGTGGAATTGATAACAATACGATACTTTCCATTTGCTGTTTTTTTGACAAATGTATATCATTGAAGAGCAATAGTATATAGCGAAAATTAAGATCGTTAGTATATTTGAAACTGTATTTAGTATATTTGATAATTGGCAAACCATATTTAATTCCATATTTAATTTCAGAGGAAAAGAGGCAATTTTTAATGCCAAATGAAGAGTAACTTTTATTATTCGATACTAGAAAATTGGTTAAAAGGTGTTTTTATAACATAATGGAACATGCGGTACAGAATACCAGAGAATTCTAATTGGGGATTTTTCCTGAGATAATATAGTTTTCCCATATATTCCATCTCATTTTTCCATAAATTTGATGAATATAAAACCTAACCGTCACCATTTGAAGAAGTTTATACAATAAAGCGACCACTCATAAATACTCACCACAACATTAACCCCAACCAACCGGTTTGAAAACAGAAAAACATACCCGAAAAGAACACATAGACATAATGCTCAAAGCAGCAGGCTGGGATGTAGAAAACCGGATGCAGGTGATTGAGGAGTACGATATTAAGATCGGGTTGCCGGATGGATGGAAGGAACCAGTAACGCAATACAAGGGACATTTGTATTGTGATTACGTGTTACTGGGTAAAGATGGAAAAATCCTAGCCGTTGTTGAAGCCAAGAAAACCTCCGTGGATGCGGGCATTGGCCGTGAACAGGCTAAACAGTATTGTTATCACATCAAAGAAAAACACAATCAGGAGTTGCCCTTTTGTTTTTACACGAATGGCTTCGAGATCTTCTTCTGGGATTTAGAAAATTATCCGCCTAAAAAGGTGTTCGGGTTCCCGACGTTGGATGACCTGGAACGCTTTCAGTATTTCAGGAAAGAGCGCAAATCGCTGGCCGGGGAGTTGATCAATTCAAAGATTGCCGGCAGGGATTATCAACAACGCGCTATCCGTTCGGTCATGGAAAAAATTGAGCAGCGGAAACGGAAGTTCCTGCTTGTGATGGCTACCGGTACCGGCAAAACAAGAACGTGTATCGCCCTGGTCGATGCTTTGATGAAAGCGGGTTGGGCCGAGAAAGTGCTCTTCCTGGTGGACCGGATCTCGTTGCGCGAACAGGCCCTGGACGCATTCAAGGAACATTTGCCCAATGAGCCCCGCTGGCCAAGACAAGGTGATAGCGAGATCGCGAAAGACCGCAGGATCTACGTGTCGACGCATCAAACGATGTTGAACATCATCCGGGATGAGAAAAACAGCTTGTCGCCTCATTTCTTTGATCTGATCGTCGTTGATGAGAGTCACCGTTCGATCTATAACACGTATCAGGAGGTGCTGGATTATTTCAACACGATCACGCTTGGCCTGACGGCTACTCCGACTGAGGTGATTGATCACAATACGTTCAACCTGTTCGAATGTGATGATGGCGTTCCCACGTTTGCGTATTCGCTGGACGAGGCATTGAATCATGTCCCTCCTTACCTGAACGGATTCAAGGTGATGAAAATTCAAACCAAGTTCCAGAAAGAGGGGATCAGCAAGCGGACTATCGCGCTTGAAGATCAGAAGAAGCTGATTCTGGAAGGGAAAGAGATCGAAGAGATCAATTACGAAGGGACCGAGATTGAAAAGAAGGTGATCAACCATGGGACGAACAGCCTGATCGTTCGGGAGTTCATGGAGGAGTGCATTAAGGATGATAACGGGGTACTGCCAGGGAAAACGATATTCTTTTGCATCAGCATGTCGCATGCCCGAAGGATTGAGCAGATTTTCGATGCCCTATACCCGGAATACAAAGGCGAACTGACAAAGGTGATCGTTTCGGATGATCCCAGGGTTTATGGGAAAAGCGGATTGCTTGCACAATTCAAACAAAACGACATGCCACGGATAGCTTTGAGTGTGGATATGTTGGATACGGG
>JAUZOX010000183.1 GCA_030706265.1 Bacteroidota bacterium
ACCTGTCTCGTACCTGTCTCGCTCTATAGTACGAAACACGTACGAGACACGTACGAAACAACAGCGAAACATGTGCGGGACAGGGACCAATTATATACCCTTTATATACACTTCATATACCAATATCCTAACCCTTTTCCTAGACGATTTCCAATGAGTCTCAAAAGGGTCCTTTCTTTTTGAGTCGCACTTCATTTTTAAAGAAAAGGGCTTTAAGATATGTAGATCCGGGAGAACAAAAGCCATAGAGGGTAGGTCTGGACAAGCCAAGACCGCATAGGGTTTAGACCGGATCAGGGCTGGGCTTAAAGATACCGGCGAATCAAGGATCGCCTGCATCTTCATGGTGCTTTACATGGTCAATTTGACCGGGGTGTCTCTTCTGTGCCGCTTATCAAGTATGAAATTAATGGGGTCAAATTAATGGGGTCAGCAAATTAATGGGGTTAGCCCCCATTTCGCATAACCGATTATTATTTAGCTAAATACATGGATTAATGGGGACCGGCCTCATTATACCATGTATTTAAATTCAATTATCAAACACCTTCTCACAATTGACGCAAATAGTAGAATCACTGATCCCGCTAAATCCAAATCCATTCCATTTATAAGCAACAAAGCGTCTGGTGGAATTGGTTTTGTCAAGTTTAATAAATGAATCGCCTCGGTGCATAACGCATAGTATCTTGTTGTCATCCGGTGATATTTTGGCATCAAGGATGGGCCAGGCCAGGGCTGATCCTCGCCAGCGCGCACTTAAACCATTCTGGCCAACGCGGTAAACGTAGGGCCGCAAGTTGATTTCATTGTCCAGGCTTGAATAATGTTTCTCGAGCATAAACAGGTAATCGCTTTTGTTATCAGGTTTAAAGGTTGCAATCGATATAATTGTCATTGGGTGTGTCTCCCAAACCTTTCGTTTATTTTCAAATGCCTGCAGGACAACTTTATTGCCAATGCTGTCATGAAACGACAAGGGTTTGATGGTATAGTTATTGATCCGGAAATCAGGATTTGTTAATTTGACAGGCTCAAGACCAAAGATGGTACGTCTGGTTATTTCGGGATAAAAAGAGTTTGGCTGGGTATGGGTGAATATTCCTTCGCAAGAGAATTTTCCATTTCTAATTATGAGTTGCACCATCAAACCTTCCTTCGTTTCGGGGTATTTTTGATCGAACAGGTGATTGCCAAGTGAAAAAAACACTGGCTTTCCATCGATGATTTCTGGTTTTTGTACTACATGCGGGTGACTTCCAATGATGACGTCCACGCCTTTTTTGATGAGCCATTTGGCTGTTTCCCTCTGCTCCCTGTTCGGCCACTCCAGTAGTTCGCTTCCCCAATGGATAGACACGATGACGATTTTAGCCAAACTTCGCGCCAGTCGTAACTTCTGACTGACTTCTATTAACGGTAGCTGTGGCTTAATGCCATCTCTGCCCATAACGATGTTGATGGCTAATAGGGCAACAATGGTATCCTTCACTTTAAAAAACTGGGGAGAGTTTTCGAAAGAAACAGGAGTAATACCTGATTTCTGCAATTCCTTGATGGTATTTTTCTTTCCCTCTGATCCAAGATCCAAGCTGTGGTTGTTCTCAACAGTAATCGCATTAAACCCTGCCTTGCCCAGTAAGCCGATGTTAAAAGCATCGATAGCAAAAACCGGTGATCCACTATTAGAAAACGTTTGATCCTGAACCTTCCCAACTGCACCCTCTAGGTTTCCCAGGACCAGATCGGCTGAGTGAAATTCTGATTTCAACTTTTCCCAGGGAAAAGTATGCCTGGATTGCATTTCTGACTTTACATTCCTCGAAAGTAAAATGTCACCAACAAAAAGTATTCTTATCTGTGAATCAACTATTTTGGAACACAACAAAAAGCAGCAAGTGAAAACGATTAATAATGTGTTTCGGCTAAACCCTCTGCTTTTTGATCTGTAATATATGGTTTGATCCATGGTAAAAATTCCTGTTTCGTTACTTTCTTCTGCCATTCTTTGTCGTTTGAGAGTTGTTTGGAAACGAATTCGTAATACGAATAAATGGAACCCTTCACTATTTGATGCCGTCCAAAATATGGCACGATGTGATTCCATTCCATCGATTTTCCAACTGCAGACATCAGGTAAGGAATAAAACCACCGCCTGCAATATCTGTAATTTTGGCTATTGGGTCAGGGTTCGAAAGTGCATAATCTTTGTTCGACAGGCTATTAAATATCAAAAAGTTATGTTCAGCGATACGCGCAACAAACAAGATTTCTTTATTTTCCTCATTGCTTAAAGCCTCTCCTCTGATTTCTTTTTCAGCGAGTGTTTGAAAATATCGCGCCTTACCGGCCACTTCTTTCAGGCGGCCAACGATTCCATCGTACAAAGATATTTTTGCGGCATTTTCATCGTCATCGTATTGGTCTGTTATATTGGGCTTCCCTTCAACGTTCCTTGATACATAGTGAACGGCCATTTCGAATAAACCGGCAATTGCTGCGAAGGTATTGGGGTCAGGTTCAACGTAACCTCTTGGTGCACGCATTAATATTTCTTCAAACCCTCCTTCTCCACACTCAGCGCAGGTTCGTTCATTGACAAGCACAGATGCATGTCTCAATGTTGACCAGGTTGCCAACCCTGTTTGCAGACGTTTCGTTTGCCAGATATCCCTGTCGTTTAGTCTATTGGGTGATTTTAAAGTATCTGCCCACTGAACCGCAATAGCATTCAGCCAGCTTTCGTACAGGTTTTCTTTATTGAACGTTAGTTTGTTATTGACGATATAATTGTTCCTTAAGTTCTCGATAACCTTGTGTAAATTTGGATATTTAGCATAATCTGATTCAAGTAATTTATCGGCAAAGCTGTTTCCCAATACAGATGCGAAATCCAAACCTGAAGGCAATAATCTGAATTTGATTTGCAAATTGACAGGAGCTTTTTCATGGTACACCGTCGAGTTTAGAACCTCGTTATCAAAGCCCCAGGATAGAGGAAATATAGTTGAGTCCTTTTGAGGCTCCATGCAATATTTGGGGGCAGTCACTTTTATGTCTTTCCAAACCAAGGGAGAACGCGAAGGGGCGACGAATCCATTGTAGCTTTGAATCCATTTTTCAGCATATACGCTGACTTCTTTGGGGAGTAAATTCAATTCCTTTAAAGTATCCCGGCTTGACTTCAGTATTGTTGTAAAGTAACGAAATGCCTTGAAATACTTTTCCATTTCCGGAGACGAGGTATAATGCCCCCTCGGTTTTAGATCTGAGTAGGGGTATTGTTTTTGAGTGATGTCGGAGAGATCGTTTATTTCATTAATGATTTTCTTAACCTCCGGGTTTTGAATATTTCCTGCGTTAAAATCCTGAAGTACTGTGAAGACCTCTTTCCATTTAGATTTTGAATTCGATTTTACTTCAAACTGCTGGGCCGCAGAAATAAATTTCCAAAAATCAGGTATGGCCTCATCTCTTTCCTTTACGATGAAAATGCCCTCGTAGGCGGCACCAAATAACTCCCAGAATATATCTGTTGTTACCAGATACGGTCTGACTGGATTATTTGGAGCGGAAGCATCATTGAGGTAATTTTCAGAGTCATACAACTGATAAAGCTGGTCATCCTGATTAGGTCGAAATAAACCGGAATTCTTTTGAAACAAGTCCGACTCGTTTTCAGAATTGACATACATCCAGGCATTTGTTACATCTGCCAACGGGACATTGATGTGCAAATAATTCAGTGTGAATTGATTATTTGAAAACATCAAACCTATGATCCCTTTACCGTCAGGTGTTGATGATGGGGGTGCAATGAAGTGATAATCCGGCAATTGAATATTCTCTTTTTTTGAAGCAAGTAAATAAACGCCAATTCCCTTTTTATCATTTTGCCAATGAATTAATCCTAAACCATTTGGAGTTGGAGTGATAGTGCCATGGCTGCTGAGTGCCAGCTTCATCGGTTTAGTTTCACCCCAACTTTTTGATTGGTAACTTGCATAATTAAACCGATTGAACTTATCCTGCCAGATTAATTGATGTCCTGCGGGATGAAATGCAATTGGCAAAGCCCAGTCCGATTCCATCTCGCTTGGTGGCACGTCATCTTCAGCAGGTTTTGTGAATGTTTTGGCAGGACCAATGACCTGGTATAACTTGTTGCCGTTTTCTGTGACTGATACGATTCTGTAAGACTTATCAGCATTCTCCATTCCAAAAAACAAACGGTAGCTATAATAATATTTGTCATTCATATAGTCAGTACTGGTAATAAATGGACAAGGGCAAATAACGAGCCTTCTTAAGTGCGTTGGTGTGGAAAATATAATTTTACTGATCCATTTATTCCTGCTTTTTTGGATTCGGAGGATTTGATTTTTAAAATCTTTTACACCCATGACGAAAAACGCTTCTACTTTTGGGTGGCAGATTATAGATTTAGGAACAAATCCCATGGTCAATAAAAGGCTATCAGATATTTTACTTTTGCCAATTTGCCAGAATTTTAAGTAGCTATTTCCACTTTTATCTATTACAACGATGGCTACATTAACTCCGGTTGGTTCAATATCATAATCAATCACTTTCTCTGAAGTTGGAAACGTAATTCCCCCGTCTGATTCAGGCGAAGGGAATATTTTGAGCTCCGGAATATCAAAGATTCCTTTGATCAGATTAGCCGTATCGGGACAGGTAATAACTTCTTCGTTACCTCGTATTTGGGCTTTAACTGTTTGTGCAGTAAGGCAATACAGTAAGATGCCCATTAGGTATATAGTTTGAAGTACGTGTATTTTTTTTCTATGATTCATACGCGTTTCTTTTTTTACTCACATTGTTTTGAACTCAAAACCAGGATTTTAATATAACTTCAAAAATAACGAAATTTTGATAATATAGATATTTACAGATCCCTTTATTGCATTTCAGTATTCTTATAGAAGTTAACTATTCACAAATGTACTTTGATGTTCTAAGGCGTAGAAAATCATATATAAACACAGTCACTTACCAATTTCCGTTTAAGTTGCTGCTACTTAAGTTCATACTTTTAAAGAAATAAATGTAATCAAAATTAGAATCTTGAGATTGATCCTTTTCAATGACAACAAATTGTAAAGGATTATCAAAGGAAATCAATATCATTGTCCGGTCATCTATGCAGAAAGAGATGGTACCGGGTGTTTCCTTTTTCCCGATTTCAATGCCCTATTCCATCAAATTATTTCCTACCTCCAACTTTTCTGATTGATCCAGGTTTAGGGATTCCTTGAAAAGAATAAACCCCTGAAATCTTTCGAAAATCAGGGGTTTAGATTTGTTATTAAAGTTGTCCGACCAGGGCTCGAACCTGGACTCTTCTGATCCAGAGACAGACGTGTTGCCAGTTACACCATCGGACAATTCCACTGCAAAAGTAAGATTTATTTTGGAAATAGAAAATGCAGGATGTGAAAATTATCAATGTTCGCAAAGGTTAAAACAAAATACTGGAATTTTAAAGCATTTTTAAATGCTCCTTCTCCCCTATTCCGCTATCTTCACTCAAATTATTAATTACACAGGTAAAGGGCATTCACCGCTTACCCTGCCTTTTCAATCTTTGCCCAGGAATCTTTCAGTGTCGAGATGCGATTGAAGACCAATTTACCCGGTTTGGAATCATAATCGGTGCAAAAATAACCCAGCCTTTCAAACTGAAAACGATCAAGTGGCTGTGTTGTAGCCAGTCCGGGCTCCACATATGCCTTGGAGATGATCGTCAAAGATTGTGGATTTAGGTTCTGGATAAAGGACTCTCCTTCCGGAACATCTTCAGGGTCTTCATTGATGAACAAACGGTCGAAAAGTCGTACTTCAGCTTCGAGGGCATGACTGGCCGATGCCCAGTGGATGGTGCCTTTTACCTTACGGCCATCCGGGGAATTGCCGCCCTTGGTGGCAGGATCGTAGGTGCAATGCAACTCCAGGATGTTTCCATCCG
>JAUZOX010000184.1 GCA_030706265.1 Bacteroidota bacterium
ATGTCGTGGATTACGATACCCTCACCGGCAAGGTCCTCAAGAAAACCACCCACCAGGGATACAGCGACGAATCCGCATGGGCCCGTGGCCAGGCATGGGGGCTATATGGATTCACGATGTGTTACCGTGAAACCAAAAACAAGGCGTTTTTAAATCATGCTGAGAAGATAGCCAATTTCATCTTAAAAAATCCGACCTTACCCAAGGATCTGGTTCCCTATTGGGATTATAATGCACCGGGAATACCCAATGAACCCCGCGATGCATCTGCAGCAGCTGTGATGGCTTCAGCTTTTTACGAACTGAGTCTTTACTCAACGCAGGGCAAGTATTATCGTTCCATTGCCGACAAAATTATAGTTAACCTGACTGCAAGCTATCGCTCTACCATCGGCCAAAACAAAGGTTTTATCCTCATTCACAGTACCGGATCCAAACCCATGAACAGTGAGGTGGATGTTCCCTTAAACTATGCCGATTACTATTATCTCGAAGCTCTTTTGCGTTCCCAGAAACTGGATGAGAAAAAACCATTGTTTTAAATAGAATATTAATTACCTAAATTTCAAATAAATGAGAAAGCTTATCTTACTATTTATCGGATTGGTATTCTGTGCGCAATTCATCTCCGCACAGAAAGATCCTACTAAGGAAGAACGCATGAAATGGTGGCGTGAGGCCCGTTTTGGTATGTTCATCCACTGGGGAGTTTATTCAGTCCCCGGCGGCGTTTACAAGGGGCATGAAATGCTTCATGGCGGTGCAGAATGGATCATGAACCGTTCAAAGATTCCCGTTGCTGAATATCAACAATATGCCAAACAGTTCAATCCCATTAAATACAATGCAGATGAATGGGTTAAGATGGCTAAAGATGCAGGGATGAAATACATTGTCATCACTGCAAAACATCACGATGGCTTTGCCATGTTTAAAACCAATGCCAGCAAATGGAATATCGTGGATGCTACTCCTTACGGAAAAGATGTTTTAAAGGATCTTGCCGCCGCATGTAAGAAATACGGCATTCGTCTTGGATTTTATTATTCACAGGCTCAGGACTGGAATAACCCCGGTGGAGCTGCAGCACGCAAGGTAGCAAATGAAGGTTGGTTGAATCCCGATTCTGCCAAAATAGATGCCTATACTAAAGCCAACAACGGACATTGGGACCCTGCTCAAACCACTTCTACTTTCGCCGATTATATCGACAGAGTTGCCGTACCCCAAGTTAAAGAATTATTGACTAATTATGGTGAAGTGTCTGTTCTTTGGTGGGACACCCCAACAAATATGACCGATGAAGCTGCATTAAAATTACAGGCGCTGTTGAAACTTCAGCCCAATATCATTACCAACGACCGGTTGAAACGGCCTAATTTCCCCGGAGACACCAAGACCCCTGAACAAAAAATCCCAAGCCAGAGCGAGTTGGATGGCGGAAATTGGGAAACCTGCATGACGATGAACGGATCATGGGGATTTAAAAGCTACGACGATAAATGGAAAAGCAATGAAACCCTGATTCGCAACCTTATTGATATTGCCTCAAAGGGAGGTAATTACCTTCTGAATATCGGTCCAAAACCCGACGGTGAATTTCCTCAGGAAAGCATCGACCGGCTTAAGCAAATCGGCGCCTGGATGAAAGTGAACGGTGAAGCCATTTATGCTTCCAACGCCAGTCCGTTGCCAACATTGGATTGGGGCCGTTGCACCAAAAAAGAGACAACTGGTGCTACCACACTTTACCTCTCGGTCTTCAACTGGCCCAAAGATGGTAAACTGGTTGTTCCAACACTGAAAAATGAAGTTATTTCATCTGTTTTACTTGCCAATGGAACCAAGCTCAAAACAGCCGCTACCGCTGAAGGATTAACCATCAGCGTACCGGCAACTGCTCCTGACGCCATTGCCAGTGTTATCAAAGTAGTCGTCAAAGGCAGTGTCGGAGCCTCAAAAACTGCAGCAGTCAAAAAAGAAATGAAATCAGGATCTATTGATTAATCAACGGAAACGAGGATGTCTCATGAGTAACTTATATGCCGCACGGAAGCAGGGAATTTCCTTTCGCCGCATCGGTAAAGCAAGCCAAATGCAAATAAGCTTGCCCAATTCCAACAGCATAAATTAACTTTTGAGACATCTTCATTCTATTTTAAAAAATAACATTTGCCTATAAAAAATTTTTACTCTCTAATAATAACTCTCATAACAAATTCTATCTACCACTTCCAAATGAAACCACTCGCATTCATCTTCAGCATGCTGCTTGTTGCCCAGACCGCAATGTCAGGACTTGTTCCAAAGGATTTTGACATTACAAGATGGGGTGCTATTGGAGATGGGAAGACCCTTAACACTGCCGCCATTCAAAAGGCCATTGATTTATGCAGTGAACAGGGGGGCGGTAGAGTGATCATCCCGGACGGAACCTGGCTAAGCGGAACCCTCATGTTAAAAAATGACGTTACCCTTTTTCTCAATGAAAAAGCAACGTTGCTGGGCAGCACAAACATTGCAGATTACCAGCTTTTAGACGGATTTAAGGATGGTCGCGGATCCAATATGGGATATTGCTTCGTCGGCGGAGCAGATGTGAAAAATTGTGGTATAGCAGGAACAGGAAAAATTGACGGAAACGGAAAGCTTCTTTTGGAAAAAAACGGACGTGGTAAACGTCCATTCCTGGTTAGATTTGTCAGATGCGCAAACATCTCGGTGGCCGATATACACATGGGCGGACCCGCTGCCTGGACCATGCATTTATTTGAGTGCACCAATGCCAGGGCAGATCAGGTATTCATAAAAAGTCGGGGGCTGAGTAATAACGATGGCATCGATGTCGATTGTTGCGACGGGGTGACCATTCAAAATTGCAACATCGACAGCGGTGATGATGCAATCTGTCTGAAAGCTACCGGTTCTAAGCCTTGCAAAAATATCGACGTTTTCGGTTGCAGGCTAAACACCAACCAGGGGGCCTTTAAGATTGGCACCGAAACATACGGCGACTTTGAAAATATCCGTTTCCATGATTGTAAAATTGACACCACAAAAGGCATCAAAATATATTCAGTAGATGGAGCTCATTTAAAGAACCTGACCATTTCAGACATCGAGATCGAAAAAACATCACTGGCCGTCATGATCAGGCTTGGATCCCGTTTAAAGACCTTCAGGGAAGGTGACCCGAAGAAATCAACCGGTTCTATCGAATCGCTTACCCTCAAAGGGATCAAGGTGAATTACGCCTCCCAGATAGCCATACTGATCAGCGGCATACCCAGCAGCGATATCAGGGATGTCACTATTTCAGATTTGAGTGTACTTCTTAACGGAGGTGGAAAAGCTGAAGATGCCAAAACTATCCTTGCCGAAAATGAAACAGATTATCCCGAGGTCACCATGTTTGGTAAAATAATGCCGGCATATGGCATCTTTATACGGCATGCCGAACAAATCAAACTCGACCATATCAATCTAACGACCCAAACTAAGGATGAACGCCCTGCAATCCTGATTCCGGATCATTCGGATGTAACCTGTTCAGGGATGAATATGGTTACCAACGATAACATTCAACCGGTTGATAAACCCCAAAAAAAATAATCAGATCCATGAAATTCAAACATAAAGCATACTTTTTAAGCCGACTGCTGCAATGGTCGTTTACCGCAATTATCTGCTCCTTGATATCCTTACCCGCTTTGAAGGCCCAGGATTTCAAAGACAAAATACTCACACCCCGGGAGAGTGAAAAGCCCCAGATCAATGGGCCCAAAGTATTCGGAGTAAGGCCGCAGCATCCCATTCTCTTTACGATTCCTGCCTCAGGAAAGAGACCTATGACATTTTCTGCAACCAATCTGCCGGCCGGTGTTAAAGTAAACAGCGTTACAGGCATGATTTCGGGTTCAATTGCAAAGGCAGGGAAGTATGTTGTTACGCTTCAGGCTGAAAATGCCCTGGGCAAGGCTATACGGCAGTTAAATATTGTGGTTGGCGAAACAATATCCCTGACCCCTCCCATGGGATGGAATCATTATAATATCTATGGAACAAGGATCACACAGGAACAGGTTTTGGCGCAGGCCAAGGCCATGGTCAGCACCGGTTTGATCAATCATGGATGGACATACCTGAACATTGATGATGGCTGGCAAGGAAAAAGAGGTGGCGAGTTTCACGCCATACTCCCTGATTCCTCCCGTTTTCCCGACATCCAGACTTTGTGCAACCAGGTACATGCCCTGGGACTTAAAATAGGCACCTACTCTACCCCATGGGTCGAATCATACGGCCATCGCGTTGGCGGTTCTGCCATGAATCCCGAAGGGACTTTTGAACGCACCAAAGAAAATGTAGCCCGAAACAAAAAATTACTTCCCTATGCCATCGGCTCTTTCCATTTTTGGGATAAAGATGCCAGGCAATTTGCCAGCTGGGGTTTCGATTATTTGAAATACGACTGGAATCCCATCGAATATGCCGAAACAAAGGAAATGTACGATGACCTGCGTAACAGTGGCAGGGATATCGTTTTCAGCCTTTCAAACAGTACTCCCTTTGCCACTATATCCGAGACATCCACCGTTTCCAATGCCTGGCGCACCGGAGGTGATATCAAAGACGACTGGAAAAGCTTAAAGAGCCGGCTCTTCAACCAGGATAAATGGGCAAAATATGCCGGACCCGGCCATTGGAATGATCCTGATATGATGATCGTGGGTGTGGTTGGATGGAATTCAACCGAAAAACATTCAACTAAGCTCACACCCGATGAGCAGTATACCCACATGAGTGCATGGTGCCTGATGTCGGTTCCTTTGCTTTTGGGTTGCGACATCACGAAGATGGATGAGTTTACGCTCAGCCTGTTGACCAATGATGAAGTCATTGCCGTTAATCAGGATCCCCTTGGGAAACAGGCAACCATCGTATCTACCCAGGGTGAAGCAGAAGTCATGGCCAAAGACATGGAAGACGGGTCGAAAGCGGTTGGACTTTTTTATCCGGGAGATGATGCATCACAACAAGTTGTGCTGAAGTGGGATGACCTGGGAATCAAAGGTCGTTATATCGTTCGCGACCTTTGGAGGCAAAAGGACCTTGGAACCTATGACACCGAATTCAAAGCCGATGTGGCATCCCATGGTGTAATTCTGGTTGGTCTGCGAAAAGCAAAATAGGACATCAAACCCTTACCCAATGATGACATTTCGAAAAATATTATTCCTGAGTTTGTTATTTTGTGGAATTTCCCTGTTCGCAAATGCTGCCGATCGGATCTTCGATATCACACGGTATGGTGCCGTGGGTGACGGAACGACCCTGAATACAACAGCCATCCAGAAAGCCATCGATGCCTGTTACAAGGCAGGGGGTGGCAAAGTGGTCATTCCACAGGGCAAATTCTTATCCGGAACGATTGTATTGAAGGATAATATTACCCTGCAATTCAATAAAGATGCCCTGCTCCTTGGAAGCACCAATCTGGCGGATTATCAGAACGTAGACCCTTTCACCGATGGACTGGGCATTGATGTGGGCTGGGCATTACTGGTTGCCGTTGATGCCCAAAACATAGGCATTGAAGGCGAAGGTGCCATCGATGGTCAGGGATCCAAACTAAAGGCACAGCAAATTTTAACCGATACACGACCCGAATCCCTACGCTGGGGTAAGCGGCCTTTTATGATCCGGATCGTAAGATGCGACGGAGTCACCGTAAAAGGGCTTACACTGAATTATGCGGCAGCCTGGACCACTCATTTCTTTCAAAGTAAACATGTAACGGTTGAAAACTTAAAGATTGTCAGCCATGGTGTTCCCCACAACGATGGCATCGACATCGACGGTTGTCAAAACGTAAGGATCAAGGATTGTGATATCGTCAGTGGTGACGATGGCCTTTGTTTTAAAACGACTTCCAGTAAAATGGCTTGCAGCGACATTGTGGTCACCGGCCTGAAGATCAAGAGCAG
>JAUZOX010000185.1 GCA_030706265.1 Bacteroidota bacterium
ACCTTTGCAAAAAGTCAGTATTTTGGTTTGAATATTCAGGTTGATCACAACATTTTGAAGAATACCGCTAAAAACGCAACAACTACCTTATTTGAACTTAATCCCTCCTATCGTTTTCTATTTGATGAATACCAGGTCACGATAGGACTGAAGACTGATTTTGAATCCGATACCGTTTCGCATCTCACCATTTATCCTTTAATCGAAGGCCGTGTCCAGCTGATTCCGGATAGATTGACAGCACAGGCCGGAATCAATGGAGGTTTGATCAACCATAACTTCAATGACCTGCGCCTGACCAATCCGTTCATCAGTTCTTTAACAGGCGTGGTAACGTCCAACGAAAGGTTCAACATATTTGCATCCCTGAAGGGCAATATTGCACAACGGGTAGATCTTGAAGCCCGTTTTGAAAGCAAGATAATCGATAACATGCCCCTCTATGTAAATGATACGATCCGGAAATCTCCCCAACGAAGATTTGATGTGATTACCGATGATATTAACCTTATAAAGTTAATCTTCTCAGCACGCTATAGCGGGGATGATTTTCATGTCGGTTTGCAGGGAAGCTGGACGAAATACAGCACCAATGCCGAATTATATGCATGGAATTGTCCTGCATTTGAAGGCCAACTTGAAGGAGGCGTCAACGTAAACAAGCAATGGTCCGTGAACACTGAAATATATACCTGGAGCAATAGTTACGCAAAGACCTGGAACCAGGAGAATATCCCGGTTGCAAAGGTTTTAAAGGGAGCAACAGACCTCAACCTGGGTGTCAACTATCATCCGGTTAGTCAGTTTAGCGTCTTTCTCAACCTGAACAACATACTGAACCGGCATTACGAACGATGGAACCTGTACCCCTCTTATGGATTTAATGCCATGGCAGGAGCCTCTTTTTCATTTTAAACTTATGCCTATATTTGCGTTGATAAACATATTACATTGATCAAGAATAAAATATATATACTGACCTGGACCATTATCACGCTGCTGTTTGTTTCCTGCAGTACAACGCGAATGCAGGAAAAACGCGGAATAATCCTCCGCCGTAATATCGTCAGAGTTGACAACAGGAATATCAACAAAGATGATCTAACCGGTTTTATCAGACAGAAACCGAATAAAAAGGTTTTAGGATTAGTCAGTTTTAAAGTTTGGTTTTACGAATTAAACCAAGCCGGGCGGCATGATAACTGGTTTAAAAGATGGTTAAGGAACCGTGTCGGAGAACCTCCTGTCATTCTGGACTCAACCATGACGGTTGGCGATGGAGGACAGATGCTCAAGCACCTCCACAATAAAGGCTATTTCAATGCCACAGTAACCACTTCTATTAAACACATACGAAAGAAAAAGGCAAATGTCATCTATAGTATCAAAACAGGGAAACCATACAAAATAAGACAAATCAGATATGATATCAAAGATACCCTCATCAGAAGGTTAGTATTTGCAGATACCGTTAATTCATTGTTAAACAGGAATGATAATCTAGACAGTTACGACCTGAGCAGCGAACGCGACAGGATAACGCGAATGTTAAAGAATAAAGGATTTTTCCTGCTCTCAAAAGAAGTGATTCGTTTTACAATCGACAGTTCTCTAAATACGCATCAAGCCGATGTAAACATCATCATAAACGGCGCCACAAGTACAGGGAATGATTTGCTCACCCATAAACAGTTCAGAATCCGCAACTTCACTATTTACCCTGATTTTGAGAACTTGTCGAATCCCAATCTGAAAACGGATACGGCTTTCACTCTGTCACGCACAGATAAGTTGCCCTTTCCTTCCGTCCACAAGTACAGTTTCCTTCAAAAAGGATCTCTGCGCATAAAGCCTCAGTCGATTTTAAACTCCCTGCTTTTAAACGGTGGGGATCTTTACAGTCTGGATCTGACCACGCAAAGTTATGATCGGCTGAGTGATCTGGCTATTTTCAGATATGTAAACATCGACTTCAAACCCGTCTTAACGGGATTAAACCCCGACAGCACAGCCTGGCTTGACTGCAACATACAAATGATGCGCAACCTGGCTCAGTCTAACTCATTTGAATTTGAAGGAACTAATAACGGAGGACGTCTTGGTTTAGGAGGTAATCTGGTTTACCGCAATCTGAATTTTTTCAGAGGAGGAGAGACTTTTTACATTACGCTTAATGGAGCAGCTGAGATGCAGCAATCCGTCCAGCAGGTCAATCCGTTTCTCTTCTTTAATACTTTTGAAACAGGGGTAGAATCTGGACTTTCATTTCCTAAGTTGCTGCTTCCGCTTAATGAACGATTTATTTCTCATAACAGCAGGCCCAAAACCACCTTCCAGATCGGATTTCACATGCAGGAACGGCCTGATTACAAGAGATACATCACCAATATTTCCATGGATTATGATTGGAAATCATCGAATTATGTCACGCACAGTCTTATTCCGATTCAAATCAACAGTGTAAGGCTCATCAATCCTTCTGCCGCCTTTACCACTTATCTGAACGGGCTCGACCCACGTTTCCGCAATCAATATACGGATCATCTGATCTGGGCTTTGCAATATTCTTTCTTATACAACGACCAGCAGTTAAACCGTACAAAGAACTTCACCTACTTCAGATTTAATGCGGAGTCATCTGGAAATACGCTGAATTTGTTCAATAATATCCTTAACAATAAGAAGAACGACGAAGGGTATCGCACTTTATTAAATATCCGGTACGCGCAATATGTCAGATCCGATGTCGACTTCAGATATTACAACTACCAGAGTTCAAAACGGGTGTGGGTATTTAGGGCCGCCGCAGGCATCGGTTTGCCCTATGGAAATTCAAATTCACTGCCATTTGAAAAGGCTTTCTTTGCAGGTGGCGCAAATGACATGCGGGGATGGATATTAAGATCATTGGGACCCGGCGGTTATTACAATCCAGCCAACAGATTTGATAAGACCGGTGATATTCAACTTGAAAGCAATATTGAATACAAGTTTCCGATTTATGATTTCATCAATGGGGGGCTTTTTTGTGATGCAGGCAACATTTGGTTGCTTAATCCCAATCAGGACTTTCCGAATGGAGAGTTTACTTCTCATTTCCTGAAGCAGGTAGCTGTAGATGCAGGACTTGGTTTTCGGTTCGATTTCAGCTTTTTCGTATTTCGCCTTGATGCGGCTCTCCCACTGCGTTATCCATACTTAAGAGATGACCGCTATTGGGTAGATTTGACAAATACGAAATTGAAAAATATTGTTTGGCAGTTTGCATTGGGCTATCCTTTCCAATAGTCTCTCTGGCATCCGCTTTTTCTTATTGCTTTATCGCTTACAACCATGAACACTGAAGCGCTGTTATTTCATCATTTTCCGTACGAGCCGACAGCAGGACAAAGTGAGCTGATAAAAAGGCTTGCCCTCTTTTTTGCCAATCCAACAACTCCGGGTGCGAGACGGATTTTTATTATAAGAGGTTATGCCGGTACCGGAAAAACGACTGTGGTTTCAGCCGTAGTTCAGTCGCTTCCACAACTGGGAAAACAAACGGTTCTAATGGCTCCCACCGGCCGTGCGGCAAAGGTACTTACCGCCTATACCGGGCAACAGGCCTTTACAATACATAAGAAAATCTACCTTCCGACAACCAATAAGGACGGGACTTTGTATTTACGGCTGGCTCCCAACCAGCACAAGCACACTGTTTTTATTGTTGACGAGGCGTCGATGATTCAAAAAGGGGAAAACAGCCTGGCCTCGGCTTCTCTTTTTGCCTCGCGCGATGTGCTGGACGACCTCATTGATTATGTTTTCTCCGGATTCAACTGTTCATTAATGTTTATCGGCGATACCGCCCAGCTGCCACCCGTTGGAATGCCCATCAGTCCGGCACTCGATCCCCAATTCCTCAGAAGCAGTTATCATCTTGAAATAGGGGGATATGAATTAAAAGACGTCGTCAGGCAATCTCTGGAATCGGGTATACTGGCAAATGCCACCATGCTCAGGTCTAAGATTTCCGGTGACGATACTACCATGCCTTTTTTCGACCTCACCGGATTTGAAGACATCAAAACCATAACCGGTACCGAACTGACCGATCTTCTTGAAACTTGCTATTCCAAATATGGACACGATGAGGTAGCCGTCATCACCCGATCCAACAAGCGGGCAAATCTCTTTAACCAACAGATACGCAATCGCATCCTTTATCGTGAAAATGAAATTGAAGCCGGCGATCTTATGATGGTTGTGAAAAACAATTACTCATGGTTGTCGGCAAATTCCAAAACCAGTTTCATCGCCAATGGAGACATCATTGAAATCAAGCGGATACGGAAAGTGGATCAGATGTATGGGTTTCATTTTGCGGAAGCTTATATCCGGTTGGTCGATTATCCCGATGAGCCCGAGCTGGAGGTAAAACTATTGCTTGATACCATCATGGCTGAATCACCATCCATGACCTCGGAAGATAACAGGCGTCTTTTTAATGCGGTGATGGAAGATTATGCAGATATTCCCCAACGCAGAAAACGCATCGAGATGGTTAAAAAGAATCCTTATTATTGCGCCCTGGAAGTCAAGTTCGCATATGCCTACACCTGCCATAAGACGCAAGGCGGCCAGTGGAGCGCTGTTTTTGTTGAACAAGGCTATTTAAAGCCCGAAAACCTCAACATCGAATATCTGCGATGGCTTTATACTGCAGTAACCCGTGCCACCGACCAGCTCTACCTGGTTAATTTTAACAAAGATTTCTTTACGGAAGATAAATAGCTCCACCTACAGAATTTCTGGAGGCACCTGTAACCGAACATAAACAATTTGCTTCCCCCCTAACGCGCAACACCCCAAGGAATGCAAATATCAGTGCTTCTTTATAATCTATTATTTTATCGGATGGGATAATCACCTCATGTTTACTGAAAGACCTGAACCTTTCCATCAAATATACATTCTTTGCCCCACCTCCCGTCACCAATATTTTTCCTTTTCCAATTAAAGACATTGACCGCGAAAGCTGAATTGCCACATGCTCAACCACTGTACACAACAAATCAGGAACCGGCAAGGATGCAGCATTGAGCAGTGGCCATACCTGTTCATCATTCCATTCAAAGCCCAGTGATTTCGGCGGTTTTAAATCATAGTAGGAAAGAGCGTTTAGTTTTTCCAAAAGGACGGTATCCACCGTTCCCGATCTTGCAATCATCCCGTCACGGTCAAATTCAACCCCCATCTTTCGGGCAAGCTTATTCAGGAGGGTATTCACAGGACAAATATCATAAGCGATTCTTTGCCCCTTTTCATCATAGGAGACATTTGAAAATCCCCCCAGGTTTAGACAAAAAGTATAATCCGAAAACAACAAGGCATCACCTACCGGAACCAATGGCGCCCCCTGCCCCCCGAGTGCAACATCTGTGCTCCTGAAATCGCATACGACCGGCATCCCGCAGGTGGCAGCCATTGCCGCTCCATTTCCAATCTGGGTGGTCATCCCAATATCAGGTTGATGAAAAACAGTATGCCCGTGTGAAGCTACAAAGTCGGCCTCAATGTCATTGAATGCCGTAAAAGTGTTGATCAATCCTCCGAAGTAATATCCAAGATCTGAATTTGCCCTTGCAAAGGTGTAGGCATCCGCTTGCATGAGTGAAGGCAGCAATGAAAGCCATTTTTCAGGATAGGGAATGGTGTCAGCTGCTTCGATCCGGTAGTTCCAATGGTTGTTCTTTCGGGTAAACAAACACAAAGCAAGATCCACTCCATCGAGCGAGGTCCCCGACATGAGTCCTATGACGCGGTATGAGTCTCTGTTCACCTGTGTCAGACCATTCATGCTGAATAAAATTAAATACTTAATGCCGGGAGCAATATTTCCAGCTTCATTCCCCGTGAACCCTTTACCAATATATTTGCATTCGTTATTGGGTTAGCCACCAACCAGTCATAGGCTTCTG
>JAUZOX010000186.1 GCA_030706265.1 Bacteroidota bacterium
CATTTCAACTACTGTGGGCAACACAATTTCTACTCCAAAATGTTTTGTGATCCAGCAAAGTGCATTTGTACGCCATGTTGGTTTGAAATCAGGAACGGTTCCTCCTTCTTCTTTTATTAGCTGTTCCCATCTGTTCGCATGCCGCTCTTCTGTGGCAGCCAGACGGGAATAAACTTCTTTAAGTCTTGTATCATTTTCGTTTTCAGCTAGAAAACGGTATAATCTTGTGCTGTTTTTTTCATCTTTCCAATTTGACAGATAACGTTTAATGTTTTTTTCCATGGGTTATTTCAAGATGGTAATTCGAAAATGTATTGATTCCGGAGGCAAATAAGATTAGGACTTTCGGTTTCTTTTGCCAAGATCGTAAAATTATATCAGATCAATTAAAAATGCTAATTAATATTTATCGATATCGGCATTATCTTCATGTTTAGATTATTAAAGCTGTCAGATATATGTAAATATTGACATGTTTTATTGCGCTAATGTCATTTTAAACGGTAGTGGCACAATTTTAGTTGGTATAGAATGGTTTCTTTTTAATTTTGCATTTAAGCGGAAACAACATTAATAACATAAAGAGATATCAATATATAATGAGCAAGGAAATTGAAAAAGTTAAATGTTTGATAATTGGTACAGGACCGGCAGGATATACTGCGGCAATTTATGCAGCACGCGCTGATCTTAAGCCAGTTGTCTATTCAGGTATGGTTATGGGAGGGCAACTTACCCAGACGACCGATGTTGATAATTTTCCGGGATATTCAAAGGGGGTTACCGGGGTTGAGATGATGAATGACTTTCGTGAGCAGGCGGAACGTTTTGGTGCTGAAATCCGATTTGGCGTCATTACGGCAGTCGATTTCAGTAAAAGACCTTTCACTGTCACTACCGATGAGGGTAACATAATCGAAGCCGAAACCGTCATTGTATCTACGGGGGCAACCGCAAAATGGCTGGGTATGGCATCTGAAGAAAAGTACCAGGGGCACGGTGTGTCAGCATGTGCAACCTGTGATGGATTCTTTTTCAGGGGAATGGAGGTTGCTGTTGTGGGTGGTGGTGATACAGCTACTGAAGAAGCGACATACCTCGCAAACCTTTGTAAGAAAGTTTACCTTATCGTTCGCAGGGATGAACTGCGTGCTTCAAAAGCAATGCAGCATCGAATTTTCAATACCCCCAATATTGAAGTACTTTGGAATCATGTTACAGAAGAAATAGTTGGCGATAATGACAATATAACCGGTGTGAGAGTTAAAAATGTTAAAACCGGTGAAGTCAATTTGATCGACGTTCAGGGTTTCTTTGTGGCAATCGGGCATCAGCCTAATACTGAAATCTTTGCAGGACAGCTTGAACTTGATTCAATGGGTTATATTAAGACGGTTCCCGGATCAGCGCGTACGAATGTCGAGGGCGTTTTTGCAGCCGGTGATGTTCAGGATCATATATATCGTCAGGCAATTACGGCAGCAGGTAGCGGATGTATGGCTGCCATTGAAGCAGAACGGTGGTTGGCTGAGGTAAAGTTTGAAGAGAAATCCGGTATTAAAGGTTGAAGTGTAAGGCCTGAAAATAATATATAATTATTACTACATAAAAAAAGAGGGAGATTACTTATAAAGCATTCTCTCTCTTTTGTCTTATGATAAGGTTTAAGAGCGTTAACTAAAGGATTTTATCGTCTGCTGCTATAATCCCGGTCTCCGTTGTAATCATTCTTCCTTCTGTATCCGCCACGATCATTGCTACCACGATAACCGCCGCGTTCTCCGCTATGGTCATTGTTGCCTCTGTAAGTTCCGCGTTCCCCATTTCCGCTTCTTCTGAAAGGAGGTCTTTCGTTATCCATCGAGACATCAAGTCGAAGTTTGCGGCCCTGGTATTGTTGATTGGCAAAAGCCCGGATCAAAAGATCCTGGGATTGGCTGTCTACTTCGAACATGCAATGCGTGGGACGAATCATGATCCTTCCGATTTTGATGGAACGAACACCGGTCAGGTCATTGATTAAACCAATCAATTGAGGTGGGGCAATTCCTTCTATGCCTCCAATATTTAAAGTAAAATTCGTGAAGTTATTGGGTGCGCCTTCCCGGTCACGATATCTTTCCTGTTTAAACTTGCCTCTCTCAACATTTTCTTCAATATTCAAATCCGGTGCATTGCGATAATATTCAAGGAAACGATTAAACTCGGTGGAAACAAATCGTTTTATCAAATCTTCACGATCCAAAGATTCCAGCTTCTTAAGAATAAAAGGCATGAAACCTGCAATTTCATCTTCGTTTACGGTTGTGTTTTCGAGCTTGTCAACCATGGAAAAGAGCTGTTTCTCACAAATCTGGACACCGGTTGGAATTTTGGCCTGACTGAATGTCTGATGGATTGCTTTCTCGATCAGTTTAATCCTGTATTTTTCCTTCAGGTTAATGAGGGCAAGGGATGTTCCTTTCTTACCGGCACGGCCCGTACGCCCACTTCTGTGATTATAGGCTTCGATATCATCAGGTAAAGAATAGTGAATGATATGGGTCAGATCATCAACATCGAGTCCACGTGCTGCAACGTCTGTAGCGACTAAGAGTTGGATGTTGCGAAGCCGGAATTTGTTCATGACTGTGTCACGCTGAGCCTGAGATAAATCTCCATGAAGGGCATCGGCATTATATCCGTCGCGCATAAGGTTGTCGGCTACTTCCTGTGTCTCAATTTTGGTACGACAAAAGATGATGCCATAAATTTCAGGATGGAAATCCACAATTCTTTTCAACCCCTGATATTTATCTCTTGCGGGTATTGTGTAATACAAGTGCCGGATCGTATCGCTCCCGGTATTTCTTTGCCCGATAGTAATTTCTGTCGGATTATCTAAGTATTTGCGAGCCATGCGAATTATTTCCTGAGGCATGGTAGCTGAAAAAAGCAATGTGTTTTTACCCTCTGGGGTTTCGGCGAGAATAGTATTCAAATCTTCCTGAAAACCCATGTCCAGCATTTCATCAGCTTCATCTAAAACGACAAACTGAAGTGCCGAAAAATCGATTACACCACGACGGATCATGTCTAGCATACGGCCCGGAGTACCACAAACGATATGGGCTCCCCGTTTTAATTGTCTGATTTGTGTTTCAATACTGGCTCCCCCATATATGGGTACAATATTCAAACGTCCCATGTGTTTTGAATAAGATTGCAGGTCGCTGCAAAGTTGCAATGCTAATTCGCGGGTTGGACTAAGGATGAGAGCCTGGGGGCTTTGCAGGGCTACATCAATATAGTTTAAGACCGGTAAACCGAAGGCAGCAGTCTTTCCGGTACCTGTTTGGGCAAGCCCTAAGACGTCCTGCTTTTGGTTTAATAGCAGGGGAATTACTTTCTCTTGGATGGGTGTCGGAGTTACAAAACCTAAGTCTTCAATTGCTTGTAAAATTTTTGGCGCTAAGCCAAATTCTGAAAATTGATTCATTTATAAATTTAAAAAATGTGTGCAAAGGTACGATTAATAGTAACACATTTTTCATGCCATTTGATTAAGTTGCTGATTTATTTTTATTTATTACTTTTTAACTTTTCAGTAGGGGCTCGGGTTTTTTATAACTTTGTTGAAACATTATGAAACGAGCATGATTGAAAATCACAAACAAGAACGAAACTCATCCATGCGAGTTCCATACGACCAATTTAATAAAATTATTTACGTATGAAACATCGTTTACTATTCATCAACCTGATTGCAGTATTTTTATTTTTGATCCAAACATTAAATACTGTGGGACAAACAAATTCAAAGCCATATATCATTACGTCAGGATGGCAATTAGCAGATATCTCAAATGTAAAACAGACAGGTGAGGAAATATCCCAAATTACTTTTCAGCCTAATGGATGGATGCGGGCGACTGTCCCCGGAACCGTGTTAACCAGTATGGTTAATGACAAAGTCTATCCCGAGCCATTATGGGGAGAAAATAACCGTCCCGAAAAAATTCCGGAAAGTCTTTGCCGTACCTCGTATTGGTACAGGACTTCTTTCCTTGTTCCCAAATATTATATGGGAAAGAATATCTGGCTCAACTTTGACGGCATTAATTATGAATCCGTAATTTTTGTAAACGGTAAAAAAATCGGCCAGACACATGGCGCTTTCATCCGGGGTGTCTTTGATGTTACTTCTCTGGTTGCACCAGGAAAACAGGCTGTTGTGGCAGTACTTGTTTCTCCTCAGCCTCATCCCGGTGACCCCATTGAACACACTATTAAAAACGGTCTTGGAAAAAATGGTGGAATCACGGCAATAGACGGACCCACATTCCTTTGTACGATTGGCTGGGACTGGATCCCGGGAATCAGAGACCGCAACACTGGTATCTGGCAGAAAGTATTTCTTTCAGCGACGGGCCCGGTGCTGATTAAAGCCCCACTTGTTACGACGGATCTTCCATTACCCAAGCTCAATAGTGCCGATATTACCATTCAGGCTACACTGGAAAATATCACGGATCAAACCCAAACAGGGGTTTTAAAAGGCAGCTTTGGAGTTTATTCATTCTTTAAACAGGAAACCATTCCGGCCCATTCCTCTAAAGTCATAACCTTTGACCCAAAGAATACCAAATCACTGCATATTCTTAACCCCAGGTTGTGGTGGCCCAATGGATATGGTCCACAGAACCTGTATAACCTGAAACTGCATTTTGACGTTAACAATAAAATTTCAGATGAACAGGATGTGACATTCGGAATCAGAAAGATTACCTATTCGGTTCCTGAAACCGAAGACCTTACCTTGTCGGTGAACGGCGTCAAGGTGCTGTGCAAGGGAGGCAACTGGGGAATGGATGAAGCCATGAAACGCATACCGCGTGAACGGCTTGAAGCTCAAATCAGAATGCACCAGATAGCCAATTGCACCATGATTCGCAACTGGGTTGGGCAAAGTACAAGTTCTGACTTTTACGATCTGTGCGATAAATATGGCATCATGCTTTGGGATGAGTTCTTCCAACCAAATCCAAGTGATGGTCCAAATCCAACAAATCTTTCTTTATATCTGTCTAACGTTCGCGATAAGATTCTTCGTTTTCGTAACCATCCTTCTATAGCCGTTTGGTGTGCACGGAACGAAGGATTCCCACCAAAAGAAATTGATGATTCATTGATAGCCATGATGAAGCAACTGGAACCGGTTCGGCATTATCAGTCGAGTTCAACCGAAGGTCATGGCGTTCACTCCGGTGGACCTTATTACTGGAGGAAGCCAGGTGATTATTATGTCTTTAACGAAGCTTTTAAAACCGAAATAGGAAGCGTTTCGATTCCCACTCTCGAATCCATTCATGGAATGATGCCTGAAAAAGATTGGGAAATTATCAACGACGACTGGGCTGAGCATGATCTTGCCAAGGGAGCCCAAAGGGGAAATCTTTACCCCGAGTGGTTAAACAGCCGCTATGGAAAGGCGGTCAACCTGGCTGATTTTGCCCGGAAGGGTCAGTTAATGAATTATGAATCATTCAGGGCTATGTTTGAAGGTCGTAATGCCAAACTCTTTAATCCCTGTAGCGGAGTGATTACCTGGATGAGTAATCCGGCTCAACCCAGTTTCGTATGGCAGCTATACCATCATGATCTGGAACCAAATTCAGCCCTGTTTGCAACCAAGAAAGCTTGTGAACCGATACATATTCAACTGAACGAAAAAGATTGGAATATTCAGGTGATCAACAATCTTGGCGAACAATTGGCTAAGGCTAAAGCAGCTATTACCATTTATAACCTTGATGGTTCTATTCCTTATAAGGAAAGTTTTGATGTCACGGCATTGCCTGGGAAAGCAACGGACCTGGGGCTGGTAAAATGGCCAACAAACCTTTCTTCCGTACACTTTATCAAACTCGAACTTAAGGATACAAAGGGGAAGCTTTTATCTGAAAACCTCTATTGGAG
>JAUZOX010000187.1 GCA_030706265.1 Bacteroidota bacterium
CTACAGAAAAGGGAAAAATAACCATATCCCTTCCTGTAGGTGAATTTTCACATCCGTTTTATTTATTCAAAAGATATTTATTTACAGGACAATCATTTATGGCTCTCAGTCCTTCTGCAACTGATGCAGCATTGATTTTTGCGCCTTCAACGTTAGTATGGGTATGATCGCCGGGGAACAATTTTTTTGTTTCATCTGGGCCCAACTTGTCATATTTATCTGCAGTGATATTATTTAAGTCGACAAAAAAAGCACCGGTTTGAGCTGCTACTTCTGCAGACCATTTTCCGTAGTCATTGGTAGCCCTTAACACTTTGCCATCCCTGAATTCATTCCTTGGGATCATGGATGCTATGAAAGGAATTGCCCCTTTGGCTTTGGCTTCGTTTACGAATTTGCGAAGATACCAGCCATAGGTATGTACCGTTTCGATTTTTCCATCTTTCCATGTTAGATCCTTTGTCTCTTCCCCGGTTCCCCTGAGTACACCGCGTCTTCCATTTCTGCTGGTATCCGGAGCACTTCCTTCGTTGTGTCCAAAGACAATAAGCACAAAATCTCCGGGTTTTAACATTGACAACACTTTATCCCATCTTCCTTCACTCAAGAAGGTACGGGTACTGCGACCAGCCATGGCCTGATTCGAGATCGTGATTTGGGTCGTATCGAACTGTTCGCTGAATACTTCTCCCCAGCCACACATTGGTCTGCTGGGATTCCTTGTGGTAGAATCACCGACAAGATAAAAGACGGGTTTTGGAGGAGCCATGAATGCGGCAGCCACTATGAGAGCGATGATTAGAACAGGTAATAGGAACCTGATGCCTGACTTGGTTTTCATAATTTTCATTTTTCAAATATTTTTTACTGATTTATCTCAATATTTACTGAACCGGATTGAATTTCGGGTGAACTTGCTGTAACAGTGATTTTTCCCGTTGAAGATTTGGCTTTAATAATCGCAATACATTGTCCGTGTAAGGTATGACGTTCTGTTGCCTGATAAGCTTCATGACTTGTAACACTGCCGTTATCAACAGCTGCTATCGTGCCTTCATCCGAAACCTTAAATGAAATTGATTTATCCACATTCGGACAAGTGATGCCATTTGCATCTACAACCCGGGCGGTTACATAAGACACATCATCCCAATCGTTGGCAATCTTTGGTTTATCAGAGGATAAAATGATTTTGACCGGATCACCCGCCGTTACTTGTTCTTCTGTCGCAACTTCCTTTCCTTTATTCTTTCCTACTGCCTTCAACGATCCCTTTTCAAAGGTAACAGACCATGCCCTTGGTGAATCATCGGCCGGTTTTGGTTTTGCTCCAAGCGACTTCCCATTTAAGAAAAGCTCGACTACATCGCAGTTACTGTAAACCTGAACCCGGGCGTCGTCGTATGTACCAAAATCAGCAGGAGTCCAATTGGCAACTAACTCACCCATGCCTGCATTATCATCATTCCGGACGATGTGTACCACTGGTTTATCGGCCCACCAGCTTTGACGTTGCAAACCCAGTATATTCCAGGTACCTGTCCGGTCGAACAATCCTTTGTTAAATGATATTTTGGGCCAGAATGCTTCACCTAAATAATCGAAGCCGGTCCAAAGAAACTGACCCGCAATAAATGGATTGTCACGCAATGCCAGCCACGCTTTTTGATCATGGCCGTTTTCGGTACCAATTGTAATCATGTTTGGTTTAAGATTGTGGATATCGACCAACTCATTCTCACGATAGTTTTGTCCGACTACATCCATTTTTTCAATGAAACCGTTTGAGTAAACTTTTGAAACATTGGGACGGAACAAAGCCATGGTTACCGGACGAGTGGGATCCAACTGATGAATCAGATCCTGCTGATCTTTGTATTTTTTAAAACCGGTTGAATCGTTCAGATTGTCGTGTATCTCGTTCCCTACGCTATAAATAATGATTGAGGGATGGTTGCGGTCGCGAAGTACCATATCCCGTGTATCCTTATCCCACCATTGGGTAAAATAAAGATTGTATCCCTTTTCACCTCCGGGCTTAGGAGCTGTCCAGGTGTCAAATGTTTCATCCATGACCAGGAGACCCAACCGGTCACACAGATCCAGAAATTCAGGAGCAACAGGATTGTGGGAAGTACGGATTGCATTGACGCCAGCTTCCTTTAAAAGTTCCAGACGACGTTCCCATACCCGCGTTGGAACTGCCGAACCAACAGCCCCCCCATCATGATGCAGGCAGACGCCCTTGATCTTGATGTTTCTGGCATTTAGCCAGTAGCCTGTAGCTGCATCGAATTTGCTATTGCGAATGCCAAATGTGGTAGATTGGTCATCGATCCTGATTTTACCTGATTTGATATAAGTTACCGCTTTATACAAATTGGGCTGATCAAGATTCCAAAGCTTTGGGTTTACGACTTCCAATGATTGATTAATGGTAACAGATTTCCCGGCAGAAACCGTTTGTTTAGATTCTATTGTTTTTATGACATTTCCTGTAGGATCCAATATATTGGTTTCCAGTATAAAGGGATTGTTTAAAGATGATTCATTGTCAATAGTAGCCTGAAGATTAATGGTTGCCTTTTTATCACTTACCTGTGAGGTGGTAACGTATATGCCCCATTGTTTAAAATGAACGGGATTTGCAATAATCATTCTCACATGACGATAGATGCCTGCACCTGTGTAATATCTGGAAGCAGGTTGGATTGAATTATCAGCCCGTACTGCCAGGATATTGGTTTCACCCTTGCCTGTATTTAAATGACCCGTAAGGTCATAGCTGAAACTGCTGTATCCATAATGACGTTTACCCAGGTGAAAGCCATTGATCCAAACATCGCTGTTAGCCATTACCCCATCAAACTCTATAAAAATATTTTTCTTTACATCTGCCTCTTTTACCGTAAAACTCTTACGGTACCAGCCAATGCCTGCCGGTAAATATCCGCCACCACTTTTGGTCGGATTAGCTTGATCGTATGGACCTTCAATGCTCCAGTCATGTGGTACATTGAGTTTCCGCCATTTGGAGTCATCAAAAGAAGGGCTCTCAGCACCCCTGGCATCTTCTTTCAAAAAGCGCCAGTCATTGTCAAAGTTCAAAATATTCCGGGGCTTTTCTATTGAGTTTTGAGCCTGGAGCGAGAGGGTCAAAAACATCAAAAATGTACACAAAAAGTACACCATACCTGATTTTAGCTTGTCCATGTTTCTTCTTTTTAGTTTTTTAGTTCTTTAGATTAATATGTAGTTTTCAAACGCATAGAGTTCTTGTAACCTTTTTTCCCTTATTTATTTTTGATCAGAACGATATTGGGCTTTGGAGCCTTTTCCATACCGGTTCCAAGGAAAAAGCCGGTATGAGGAGGTTGATTATATGCAACATTTTGAGTTGCAACACCCAATCTATACTGAGGGTCATGCATTAAAGTATACAGCCGATGATTGGTTGGAATTGTGGTAGTATATATCCGCAGATTCTTATTATCAGCAGTCCTAAAGATGACTTCTTCACGCCAGTCGCCAAATAAATCGGCACTCAATGCGGGTGTCGATTTTGAACCATTATTGGATAAACAACCTTCGGCCGTGAATATCCTGCCAACTTTGTATTTATCGATATGATTGCCATCGAGTAACTCCCGGCTTAAATCGCCATCCCACCAAATCAGGAAATTAGTTGATGGAGGATTATCCCCAATTCTTTCACCCTTCATGTTTAATAATCCGTTTGAACCGGAATACCACATTTCGGCGCCCGGGTTTGTAGGATCAATATCTTCGGCAACACCACGCCCAACATCTTTGTTCATCGATCCCTTATACAACACCTCTCCCGTTGCTGCATCATACACCGTAGCTCCGGGCCCGGTTGTATTATCTTCTATTTCGTGGATTCCAAAAACCTGTAATCCCGGACGACCGGGAATCAGTTTACCAACATGTATTGCGTCACCATGACGAAAGCCGGTGGAGAACAAACCTTTGCCATCATGGTCAACCACCATTGAGCCATAAATAATTTCATCCTTGCCATCATGGTCAACATCAGCTACGCACAAATTATGATTTCCCTGACCGGAAAAAGGACTTTCGCCATTCTTGCTATCAAAGACCCATCTTGAAGTAAGTTTTCCATTTCTCCAGTCCCACGCCGCCAAAACAGTTCTGCCATAATATCCACGACACATGACGACACAGGGATGAATGCCATCCAGATAGGCAACACAGGCAAGAAAACGATCTACCCGGTTTCCCGTACTATCGCTTCCGCCGTTCCCTCCATGACCATTCCATCCATTGAGAGGATAACGGTTCGGAATATAATTTGTCGTTGCAAGGGCCTCACCTGTTCTGCCGCTAAAGATGGTAAAATATTCAGGACCATCCAATACCTTGCCATATAATGAGCCACTGTTTCTGTTCAGGTTACGATAGTCTTTGGTTGAGTCACCAATGACTTTCCCTTTTCCATCAATTGTACCATCAGCGGTCTTGCAGGCAAATTCAGCAATACCGTCACCGTCCAGATCGTAAACCATAAATTGAGTATAATGGGCTCCTTCGCGAATATTCCTCCCCAGACTAATCTGCCACAAGAAGGTTCCGTCCATTTTGTAAGCCTGGAATATGGGGATGCCCGAAATTCCTGGTGAAGGAGTATCAATACTACGTCCCGTCATATGAACGATCAATTCGTATTCACCATCACCATCCAGGTCTCCGACAGAGACATCGTTTGGCGTATATCCGGGAGGAGTTCTCAAAGGAATATTGAGATACTGCTGCGCAGGTGAATTGGCTTTAATGGTATAGGCTTTACTTTTTTCCTGTTCAACTCCTTTTAAAACTGCTCTGACAAAATATGAATTATCAACCCCGAAATTCAACTTTCCATCTTCAAAATTGGTACTTTCTTTTATCAGAGTCTTATTGAGTTTTATTGGCTTTTCATTTCCACTCTGGCGATAGATGTTGAAAGCGATCTCATCAGGCTCTGTTCCGAGCATTCGCCATCCTACATAAACCGAATCATTGGCTTTTCGAATGGCAATCACTCCACGGTCCAGGTTCTCCATTTGCCGTTGCGCTCTTGCCTGTAATCCGGACAGAAGCATAATAATAATGAGAGCCTGATAAATGCTGATTTTGTGTACTAATTTTATCATAATCAAATTTTGTTAGTGGTTTTATGGTTTTATCCAGCTTTTAAGAATGTACAGAAATTAATGCTTTAACTTTAGATAGACCGGCTTATCCCTATCACAGGTAATGAATCCGTTTTCATAGCCCAATTCTGCAATCTGAATAACACTTCGACGCGTATCCGGAATGACACCTGTCTCAGAATTTCCTTTTGCCCTACCGGGATGAACAAAATAGACGATAAACGCCCTATCACCACTGACGACAATATCAGCATGATTGCCCATTGTTCCGTCTTCAGGTCCGGTACCCGGCTTTTCGAGAATCCTTTCAGGCTGCCGGGTCCAATTGAGTAGATCATTTGAATAATAGACTCCAAATCCGGCCCAGTTGTCAACAATCATCCAGTATTTGTCTTTCCATTTAAATACGTTAGGGCCCTCCCCACTTCTGTCACCAATTGCTTTTCCTTTATCCTGCCAATTATACAGATCAGGACTATCCGCATAATAAATAGATTTTTTGTCCTTTTCATTATTATACCACATTCTCCAGTTGCCATCAGGAAGTTGGAAAACACAGGCATCAATTACTTTTTCATTTGCAAGTTTCAATGTTGACTCATATTTCCAGTTTAGTAAGTCTTTACTGGTCAGATGCACTATTACTCTGGGGTGATTCCAGTCAGCAAAGATTCCGGGAACATAAGTAAGGTACATGTGATAAAGTCCTTTATTTTCAATTACTTCAGGAGCCCAAAAAGTATAACC
>JAUZOX010000188.1 GCA_030706265.1 Bacteroidota bacterium
CCACAAAATACCTGATGTCGATGTTGTCGCCCGGTTTTGCCTTCAGGTCTTCTGCCAGCCACCGGTTAATCACAATTTCATCTTTGGTGAGTTGATTATCCGGAAGGGTGGAAATAAAGGAATAGGGTGTCGTATCAGTTTTGGAGATAAAACTGTTTACAAAATAGGTGAGGATATGTCGTTGTTTTGACGGTATCTTTTCAATGGCCTGAGTGGCAGCAGGTTCAATAAACACCCTTTCCGAGTTAATCTGAATCTGCTTATGCGAAGTCAATGATTTGATGCTCAGGTTTATGTCTGCCAAAGTCCAGTTCCGTTGGATGGCTGCCTCCACATTCTCCTTGCTTAATGACTTATTTCCCGTTAACAGTAAAACATTGGCCCTGTCGTTCAGCCCCATCAACCTATTGAGCATATCAATGGAAACGAATACATTGAAAGGGGCTGTTTGGGAAATACGCAGGTTGAAACGTCCCATCTTGTCATTTCCGGCTACTGCTTTCACTTTTAGCCTCACCGGAACCGTGTTGTTCTGGTCCGAAACGAAAGGGGTATTGAGTGGAATCAGGCTGGCTTTTTTGATCCTGATCAATATCTCATCACCGGTATTCAGATTTAAGCGCGAAGCAATATTCCGGCTAACGACTACTTCGTCATCTGAAAGATGCCCGAATCCGGTATTGACATGTAGTGCCTTGTCGATGTTTTCATTCACGCCGACTACCTGGACTCTGTTAATTCGTTTTTGGCCACCGTCGGTAATGGCAATTCCTTCCAGCAGCAATACCGGAGCAGCCGGTATCTTAAGGTCCTTTCCGATGCCTGTTGCCAGGCTGCCCGTGAAGAAACGGTCTCCGGCCTGCACCGTATGCGTCACCGCACCCAGCCGTAAGTCTACGCCCTTGTTCAGGTTATGCTTTACCGAATCCCCCACCATCAGTGCTCCGGTAATGACGGCAGTACTGATGGCCACACCCAGGGCGAGCGCCAGGTTTCGTTTCCAATAGTAAAAGAGGTTCTTTCCGATCAGACTAAGGTACGTCATGCTTTTAAATCCTTTATTCTGAGTTTACCGTTTTTCAGTTCATACACGGTATCCATCCTGGTTGCCAATGCCACGGAATGGGTCACGACAACCAGCGTGACGCCATCTGTCTTATTGATTTCGAGCAGCAACAGGGCCAGTTTGCTGACGTTATCTTCGTCAAGCGCTCCCGTGGGTTCATCGGCCAGGAGTAAGGCAGGCTTGTTGATCAAAGCTCTTACCACGGCTGCCCGTTGGCTTTCGCCTCCCGAAACGTGGCCGGGCATTTGATCGCGTTGTTCCCAAATCCCCACCCGTATCATGAGTTCCCTGGCACGTTCCAGTCGCTCGGCCCTGATCCGTTTATCCCTGATGGTTAGTGTCGGAATCAGAATGTTTTCAAACAGGGTGCATTGGGGCAAAAGATGGTGCATCTGGAAGACGAATCCGATTTTCTCATTGCGAAAAGTATCCAGTTCCTGGGTGGAAAAGTTGACCAGGTTATCTTCGGGAGCAAACAGAGATTCCGCATCGGGTTGAGCAACCTTTTGAGAGGAATGGGCGGAATCTGCATCATGTTTGGTGACTGAGCGGAGTTCAGACTTTACATCGGCAGGGAATATGCTTTTAGATACAGCGTGATTCTGATCCGGATCTCTTTTAGACGCCGCAATCTGGTCGGTTGAAATAATTCCGGGCTGGGGTTGATTTGAAGGGTTTAAGGCATGGGTATCGATATTGTTCTTTCCGGAATAAACAGTGTCATTCCGGAAATACACCTCCCCCGAATCCGGTCGGTCTAATGTTCCCATGATATTGAGCAAGGTTGTCTTTCCTGAACCTGAAGGTCCCAGAATTGCGATGCTTTCACCTTCTTTGATTTCCAGTGATAATCCATCCAGTACTTTCCGGAGGTTCCCTTCAGACTCTGAACCGTAATGTTTAGAAATATTGTTGAGCTTAAAAAACATCATCTATTGGTTTATAATGATTTACTAAGGTACAAATAATATCAATACCTTTGATTTATTTACGATTTTTGTTGAGTTAAAACTTATGGCAGCAATAAACAAAATGATTTTTTGGTCTAAAATAAAATTTTGCGGTTAGACTAAAATGAAATCAGATAGTTTAATGAAAGTTTCCCATAGGCATTTAAACAGCTGTCATATTGCTTTATATGATTATTTTACAGTTGTGTTGTCGTTTACCGATCCTTTAAAAAGCGACAGGAGGGCAGTCATCTCGTTGTGATTTGGTGTGAATCTCAAGGGCTTGATGACATTCCAACCAATCAAATTATCATGACTTCGTGCCGGATGTCGTCACTGAGCTACGTTTTTCGGAAAAAAAAAGAAAGCTGAAACATAAAAAAGTAATAAATTCTGGGCTTTTGAAGCGTAATGTCAATAACTTTGAACCATTATATTCGTTGGATCGCACTATATTGAACGGAACTAATGTCATCTCGTTCCAAAAACAGGATGATTATAATTTTTAAATATCTGCATATATATCGAATGACAATGAAAAGCAAAATTGGAGTTCTGTCGATAGCCCTGCTGATTTTAAACTCATCAGTGGTTTGGGGACAGGAAAAAGTAACCGTCAAAGTGTTTCCTGACATCAAACGGCAGATAATTCAATCCATTGGCGGAGATTATTGCATGGCTCGTTATTCCAACAATGCCTGGGATGCCATTGGAGGCCAAACCCTTAAAGAGTTTCGGCCCGGTTGTGTCCGTGTTGCCTTGCCTATGCAATTTAAAAAGGAACCCTATGGAAATTTTAAGGGGGATTTGATCACAAAGCAACCATTGGTGATCACTTTGTTTGAAACGATGAGAAGGATGAAGAATGAATTTGGGGTTAAGCAATTCATCGTTTCTGTTTGGGATGTTCCGGATGAACTGGTTCAGGATCCGGCCAGAAGTGCGCAAAGAGAGATTAAACCCCAGGCGTATGATGAGATGTTGGATATGCTGGTAGCTTTTCTGGTAAAGGCAAAAAGGGATTACGGTGTAGAAGCGGATTACTTTTCATTCAACGAATCGGATGGGGGGTACCAGGTTCGGTTTTCGCCTCAAGCCACCATTGCCTTTATTAAAAAAGCGATGGAAAGGTTTAAAGCAGCAGGGTTGAAAACAAAGTTCCTGCTGGCCGATACGGCGCAAACCAAGGGCACCGTCGAGTTCGCAACGATGATAATGGCTGATTCGACCATTTGGAAAGATCTCGGGCCATTGTGCTTTCACAGCTGGTGGTCTGAAAGGGTGCCCGATGTCGAATTTGAACGCATAGCCGCTTTTGCCAAAGCCTGGAATAAGCCGGTATGGTGCGATGAACTGGGATTCGATGCCATGGCTTATAAAGTAAAGGGGATGTTTCAGAGCTGGGACTATGCATTAAGGCTGGCAAGAGTCGCCAACCGTACCCTTAAATATGCACAGGCGGAAGCAACCATGTATTGGACGTGGCAAAACGATTACAGCATCATGTCGACCGATCTCAAAACGATGTACCCCTCGTATTATGTCACACGCCATTTGACCGATTTCATGAACACCGGAACCCAGATTGTTCATTCTGTCAGTTCGGATCCTGAAGTATTGGTAATTAGCGGTATACACGATACCGGCACACAGGTGATGCAGCTCATCAACATGAAAAAGATTCCCGTCACGGTTGACATTCAGGGTTACGGTAGTCAAATCATTGACATGGTTACGACAACAGAGGTCAATAATTGGCAGGTCCAGAAAAACGTGACCAAATCAAAAAAAGGACATGTCCTCATTCAATTAAAAGCAGAATCAGTAAACACTTTAATCTTAAATTAATCCATCAGCTCATGCGCATCAACTATCGATTACTTTGCATTACGACCATTTTTTCGGCATTCGTCTGTTTCAGTTTGAATTCATTTGCTCAAAAACCGGTTATAAAGAACAACCATAAGGAAAAATATGAAACCTTTTCCGGTTTTAAGAGCATGGACGTTGGATCGGTTAACAAAGCCGGATCTGCAACCGGCAATAACGGCACTATTGAAATCACGGCATCGGGTGCCGATATCTGGGGAGCAAAAGATGCGTTCCATTTCTGCTACAAAACCATCAAGGGTGATTTTGACATCAGTGCCCAGGTCTCAAGTGTGACGGAAACCAACCTATATACCAAAGCGGGGTTCATGGCTCGTGCAGACCTGGACGAAAACAGCCAGCACCTGTTTTATCTGGTCTTTCCCACTACCGTTGCCCGTCACAACAACAATGGCGGTTGCGAATTTCAATACCGCCTGGAAAAGGGAGGTCAGATGAAGGCCATTTATCCGGATCCGGCTACTGCAGGCCACCAGTTTGATGTTGCGTTTCCCAATACCTGGATCAGGCTGAAGCGGCAGGGTGACGTCTTTGAATCCTTTATGAGCAGCGATGGCAGGGACTGGAAGCTGTATTCATCTTTTACCGTCAAACTGCCTGCAGAATTGATGGTGGGTCTGGCCCTTACTTCACATGATAAAAATGGTGTTGCTACTGCCAAATTTGCTTCGGTGAAAATTAAAAAATAGGGTATTCCATTGTTTCATCCGAAAATAATTTGATTAAATAGGTCGAATGGAACTCGCACATCAAATTTTCATCGTTGTTTGTGATTTCCAAACATGCTCGTTTCATCCTAAAATAAGTTGACCGTTTTTTTGTTATCCTGCACCGGGTTGACACGCTGTTTTATTTTGAGCCAACCTTTTTCAGTTAAAGGCACTTAAAAGACAGTAAAATGGGGGTATAGGGGTAATCCAAATTCGTTTTAATGGTAGCACTGACAACTTCTTAAGGATAAGGCAATCAGGCCATACTGTTGTGATATTCACTTAACAGGTTTCTTAATATTCCCCGAACCCGATCGGCTTTTATATAATCTTGCGTATTGCATTGTACTTTATCCATCAAAAAGGTGATAAAGAACATGTTTAGGCGCGAAATAAACAAATGGATTTCACTATGGGTTGCCCCATCGGTCTTCAACTCCTCGATCCTTTTTTTGATTTCGGATTCAAACTTTTCGGTAGAGTCCAGTTCCATTACCTTACGTCCAAATTCAGGAATCTTATTGAATTGATAATCCATTGACATGCAAGATTAGTTTTATGTGATAAACGTTTGCTGCTTCTCATCCCTTTGTCCACACCTGGAAATTGTACCTGATGAGATGAAACGAGGGGCTAAAGATCAAACGCTTTTTTGCAAATTGCAAGAAAACCCCGACTTATTGTATGAACCCCCCCTTTTTTTGGATGAAACCACCATTTTTGAAAGTTGACTGCTTTAAAAAAGTGAAATCGACTCCATTTTTTGAAGCATTAGAATGGTCGGTGACGTTAAAAAGAGATTTCTACTATCCGATGTAAAAGAGCTTCCGTGGCATGATCGTTTTTATGTGCGTTTTGGTGTGTTCGTCATGTTGACATGCAGATGCTTTGTTGTTGTCGAGGCTGTCTTTAGGTTTTATTAAGTTTCTGTGAATCAACTGTATGAATTACTACACCGGTAAGGATTCTGATTGATAGATGGTGTTCGGGGGATTAAGGCATTTTCGATATCTAAGAACTTGAATGTGATTTTACTTTAAAACCGTCACCATGAAAGAGATCGTACCAACTGTCACGCATTACAAAATAAAAGAGCGGTGTATGCGTAGAGAGGGAAGATAAAATGGAAAATTAGAAATTATGATATTCTATTATCATAAAAAATGACATATATTTACATAAAAATCATAATTATACACGTTTAAATCATCGCATTAGTCACCTCTTAAATAAATGAAGAACAATGAAAAGTAAATTTGCGTTTTTA
>JAUZOX010000189.1 GCA_030706265.1 Bacteroidota bacterium
AACAAATTGATGCATAAGTTTCTGTATAAAAGTCTTCGTTTTCTACGAGTGACCGGGATGCAAGATTAACCGGATTGAAGAATTCCTGCTTTGGACGGGGCATACGTGGAGCATCTCTCAGAAACTTATCGATTAATACTTCCGGAGTCTTAACCTCTTTTTCCAAAGTAGCTGGTGGCATCTCACTGGCAGTTTCAGAAAGCACGTTATCCAGGATATCCTCCTGATAGGTATCGGGATCATTTTCAGCATTTATTCCACTATCCGAAGGAGAAACTTTTTCCACATTCAAATTGAATTTAACCGGGATCTCGTGTTCCTCGTTTTTATGGGTATTTATTTCTGAGTTGATTTCAACATCATCCCAAAGCACTTTCCCATTTTCGGGTTCATCCTTTTTCTTTTCTGTTCCGTTTTCTTTAGCGACAATTGAACGCGCTTCAAATTTTTTATTGATTAAAGCAATCAGGGCCTTTTTCTTTTCTTCCCTTGACATCGAAGCATCAAGTGTCGATGATAAAACAGGGCTATCGACTTCAACATTACCTTCGACCGGCATCGAAGATATGGTTTTGGCCTCTTCTTGTTGAAGTATATTTTCCCGTGATTGCAACTCAGGGATAGATCCGTTGTGGAGTTGATCGTTCGGTTCCGCAACAGATTTTTCTATTGGATTGTCAGCAATTATCGCATCTGGCAATGAGACGTGGATGATTTCTTCCTTTGGCTGTTCCTTTGCTGCAATTAACTTTTCATCCGAAGATAATTTGATTAAATGAGTGTTTGTATTTTCAATTATGCTCGTTTCACCGGAATTGGAAAGATATTGTTGCTGCAGCTTATTCTGCTCTTTTTTATTCTTAATTTTCTCTGCAAAACCAGTACCCTCTATATAATATTTAAGTCTGGCCCTGTCACCGACAACCGCAGCCGCAAGTTTTAATTGCTGCCGGTAACGAATATGCTTCTGGAGATATAAATTCTTGGCATATAACAAATGGAACGTTTGACAAAACGGATATTCCTTCAGTAACTGCTCAAGTTCGGGAATTGTATCCTTATTGAGCAGATTTGAATCGTTTACCAGTTCTTCAAATGTTTTTTGATTCATCAGGTATTTATTTAGTTACCAGTTGACGACACATTTGTTATAAATATCCTGTACCAACTCTTCCAGCATTCCCGGCAATAAATCTGATTCAGCACTGGAAAGAGATTTGCTACTGGGATAATCACGATAACGGGAAAAAGAAGTCTCAAAGTTTGCTTTTTCTTCAAACCGGTTGCGGAAACGCACATTTACCGTTACCGTTAACCTGTTCAATGCCGCCGTTTGATTTCCCTGGATGGCAATGGGCTGGGTGTCATAACCTGTGATCTCACCCTCGATAGCCAAGTCGCCATTACGCTGAACGACCGAAAGACTGGACTCGGAACGAAATTTATCCTGAAGTGCTTCCGTAATATTTTTACTCAGCATTGGCTGTACCATCGGAGCCTTATTTGGAAAATAAAGGACAGAAATGGTTTTGGCTTCAGGGGGAATGGATGCGCCCGTAAAAGTATATACACCACAACTGTTGAATAATAAGGCAAAAAGTGATGCAACCAATAATATGAATGAGTTTCTCATGTTAAACAGCTTAACAACCAGCCACAAAGAACATGACTGATTCATTTGTCAAAATTACATAAAAAACAATGATCACTGCTAACATGAATTCGTATTCTGACTTATTGTTGATTCATTGAAACCCCAATTCAGTTTTGTAAGCCGTCGCTTTTTATTCTTATCTTTGCCCTATTGCTTTGCAAATCACAAATCGAATGTCGCCTAAGAAAAAAAAGCACGAGTTAAGCTGGTGGGAACAAAAAGATAAATGGGTAGATAAGTTACGCAACAAATATCGCCTTATCATTCTCAATGAAACCACCTTTGAAGAGAAACTCTCATTCAGGCTTTCGCGTCTGAATGTTTTTGTTGTCATAGGCATCCTGGCTATTTTACTTGTCTTTTTAACCACCTACATCATTGCATTTACACCCCTCAAGGAATACATTCCCGGTTATCAAAGCATTTCTGCACAAAAGCAACTCTATGCCATTCAACTACGTGCAGACTCACTCGAAAAAGAAATGCACGCAAAAGATTTGGTCCTAAAAAACATTCAGAATATTATCGGTGGTGGCCTTCCCCGAGATACCATTAATGAGAAACCATCAGACAGTAGTACGGTTAAATATAAAAATATTAAAACTGCTCCCAATGAAGAAGAAATGGCTTTAAGAAACGATTTCGACAAAGAAACCCGTTATAATATCAGCCCATCCAAAGAGAAAAACGCTTCAGCGTCATCCATACGGACCATCAACTTTTTCGCTCCCGTAAAAGGAACAATCACAACCAGGTTCAATGTAAATGACAAACATTATGGCATTGACATTGCCGCCTCAAAAGATGAGCCCGTCAAAGCCGCTCTTGAAGGCACAGTCATCTTTGCAGATTTCACACCTAAAACAGGCTATGTCATCGGCATACAACACAGGTTGAACTTTATCACGATATATAAACAAAATTCAATAATACTTAAAAACCCAGGACAATTTGTTCGTGCTGGTGAACCCATTGCCATCGTTGGAAACAGCAGAGAGCAAAACAACGGTCCACATCTGCATTTTGAGCTCTGGCATAACGGAAGCCCTGTTAATCCACTCGATTATATCGATTTTTAACTTCACATCCAAAGCAGTAATCTGTAAGGAAAACCATGCAAAAGAGGAAATTAGCAATCTTAGGATCTACCGGATCAATTGGTACTCAGACCTTGGAAGTCGTTCGAAAACATTCCGATGTCTTTGAAATTGAAGTACTCACCGCAAATTCTAATATAAAACTACTTGTAAAACAAGCATTGGAGTTTAGGCCAAATGCTGTCATCATTGGAGAGAAAAAATTATACCGTGAACTAGCCGATATTCTTGAACCGCATTCCATAAAAGTTTTTGCAGGTCCGGAGGCTATCAGCGAAGTCACAGAAATGGAGTCTATTGATCTGGTAGTGGTAGCCCTTGTAGGTTTTGCAGGTTTAAAACCAACCCTGACCGCTCTGCGTGCCGGAAAACCTATCGCCATTGCAAACAAGGAAACACTTGTAGTTGCCGGAGAAATCGTCACCAATCTTGCACGTGAAAAAGCGGTCAATATCTATCCGGTAGATTCAGAACATTCGGCCATATTTCAATGCCTTGCCGGAGAGTTCCATAATCCGGTAGAGCTGATCTATCTTACGGCCTCCGGCGGACCTTTTAGAGGAAAGGACAGGGAATATCTGGCTACCGTCACAAAGGAGCAGGCACTTAAACATCCAAACTGGTCTATGGGTGCTAAAGTAACGATTGATTCGGCCAGCATGATGAACAAAGGGCTTGAAGTCATTGAAGCAAAATGGCTGTTCGGTTTGAGACCTGAGCAGATTAAAGTCATCATTCATCCTGAATCCATCGTTCATTCTTTGATACAATTTGAAGATGGTTCTTTAAAAGCACAAATGGGTCTTCCCGATATGCGCCTACCCATCCAATACGCTCTTTCATATCCCTTAAGGCTCAAGTCGGATTTTCCACGATTCAGCTTTGCAGATCATGCAAAATTGACCTTCGAAGAACCGGATATCAAAACATTCCGCAATCTGGCTCTTGCCTACCAGGCTTTAGACAAGGGTGGCAATATGCCTTGCATACTGAATGCAAGCAACGAAGCTGTGGTTCATGCTTTTCTAAAAGATAAAATCAGGTTTATTGAAATGCCGGACATAATTGAAAAAATGATGGCAACCATCTCCTATTTAAAGAATCCCACTTATGACGACTATGTTAATACAGATAAGGAAACCCGTATTCGTGTAAACGAACTGATAAAATAAAAAAAGGAAATAATTGTTTTTATATTAAGAAACGAAAATTAAAAAATGGAAATACTGATTAAAACAGCACAATTGTTATTAAGCCTTTCGATTCTGGTAATAATTCACGAGTTCGGGCATTTTATATCTGCAAAGTCATTTAAAACACGTGTTGAAAAATTTTATCTCTTCTTCGATCCTTGGTTTTCATTGTTCAAATTTAAAAAGGGTGAAACCGAATATGGAATTGGTTGGTTGCCCCTGGGTGGTTACGTGAAGATCGCAGGAATGATTGATGAATCCATGGATAAAGAGCAGATGCAGCAACCCGCACAGCCCTGGGAATTCAGATCCAAGAAAGCATGGCAAAGACTTATTATCATGTTGGGAGGGGTCACACTGAATGTAGTACTTGCTTTTTTAATATATATCTGCATGCTATGGGCTTGGGGTGAGTCCTATTTACCCGCAAAGGAAGCCAAATTTGGAATTGAAGTTGATTCGGTCGGCCAGCAGATGGGATTACAGAATGGGGATAAGATTCTAGCCCTTGATGGCAAGGTTGTGGAAGATTTTTACAAAATCCCAAGCCATATCATCCTTGACAGGGTTAAAACCATCTCCGTTGAGCGTAACGGGCAAAAAGTCGATATCACTGTTCCGAGTGGAATAGTTGGTAAAATGATCAAACAGAAAAGAGCCACTTTTTTGAATCCGAGAATTCCATTCATCATTGAATCCATTGGAAAGAATTCGGGGGCCCAACTTGCAGGCATACAAAAGGAAGACCGGATTATAAGTCTGGACACCATAAAAACCCCGTATTACGATCAATTCAGATCCAATATCAAGGCATTTGCGGGGAAGACAGTTAAAATCGGGGTACTCAGAAATAACGATACGCTCTATTTAAACACAAAAGTCAATGCCGAAGGATTCATTGGGGTTGCCGCTTATGTCATTCCGACCAAGTTTTTCACCGTCGCCAAACACAATTATTCCTTTTTCCAGGCTGTCCCTGCAGGTTTTTCCAAAACCATTTCCGGAATTGATAACTATTTCAAACAACTCCGGTTGCTCTTTTCTAAGGACGTAAAAGCTTACGAATCCGTTGGCGGATTTATCAGCATCGGAAATATTTTTCCTTCTGCCTGGGATTGGCAATCATTCTGGAGCCTGACTGCATTTCTCTCCATCATGCTGGCCATTCTAAACGTTCTTCCCATACCGGCACTGGATGGCGGTCATGTGATGTTCCTGCTCTTTGAAATAATTACCGGCAGAAAGCCCAGCGACAAGTTTATGGAGTACGCGCAAATCGTTGGAATGGTATTGCTGTTAGCCTTATTGATTTTTGCAAATGGGAATGATATAATTCGTCTTTTTAAGCACTGATGCCCTGTTGATAACTATTTCATAAATAATAGAATAAAAGCCACTTGGTTAGTCAAATATCAAGTGGCTTTTTTCATATCTTTATGGCCCACTCTTTAACCAATTAAACATGAAACGTGCATATTTGGAAATCACAAACACTGATGAAAATCCTCAATGCGAGTTCCATAAGACCTATTTATTAAAATTATATTCTTATGAAATGTCTAAATGATTGTGTACGAAGCCTGAGCAGAGACGAATTCGACCAATTGCTTGAACTTGCTCATCAGGAAGGATGGAATCCGGGTATTTACGATGCAGATAGTTTTTATAATTCAGACCCTGACGGATTCATGGGTTATTATATCAAAGGAAAGCTAATAGGTTGTATTTCCGCCGTTGCATATGATGAAGACTTTGGATTTATTGGATTTTTTATAGTGAAGCCCGAATTTCGTAAAATGGGTTATGGCAAGAAGTTATGGAATGCCGCCATAGACTACTTGGGATCCTGCAATATCGGAATCGATAGCAACATTGAGATGAAGGACAAGTATAAAGAATTTGGTTTTCAGGAAGCATATGATAGCACCCG
>JAUZOX010000019.1 GCA_030706265.1 Bacteroidota bacterium
ATTTTCATTTCAAAAAGTCACCCTGTATGTCGGGTGACTTTTTGATTCTATATCGTTTTTATTATTCAAGACCAAAGAGAATTAAACCACGAAATATAAAAAGCGCCCATAAAAAAAATAAAACTTTTCATACTATCAATTGTTCTATGCACAACAAAGCAAAAAACAGGTGGTATGATTACATATTCTATCAAAGATGTTGAAAAACTAACTGGAATAAAGGCTCATACTATTCGAATTTGGGAAAAGCGGTATAATATAGTCTGTCCTAGTAGAACCAATACCAATATCCGATTTTATAACGATGGCGATTTAAAACGGTTATTGAATATTTCGATTTTGAATCGAAACGGATATAAAATTTCCAATATTGTCCGCCTGAGTGGGGAAGAGATCAATAATAATATTCTGGAGGCTTCGACAGGACCTGCCAATTTTGAGAGTCAGATTGAGAATCTGATTGTTGCTATGATTGATTTGGATGAAAATAAATTTGAGAAATCAATATCCAATAGCATCCTTCGTCTCGGGTTTGAAGAAGCCGTTGCCGATGTCATTTTTCCTTTCCTGGAAAAGATTGGTCTACTATGGCAAATAGGGACCATATGTCCTGCCCATGAACATTTTATCACTAATCTTATCCGACAGAAATTTATCATTGCACTGGATGCTGAAAACAGGTCCCCCCTGCCCCATTGCAAAACGTTTTTACTTTTCCTTCCCGAAGGTGAGATGCATGAATTAAGTCTTCTCTTTTATTCCTTTTTAATTAAAAAAAGAGGGCATCATGTGATCTATCTCGGACAAAATCTTCCGGTCGAATATCTGCAGCAGGCTATCCTGATCTCGCATCCCGACTTTTTGGTCACCACCCTTACTTCAGCCATAACCAATTATGAATTGGTTGCTTTCATCAAAGCGTTATCCGAGCAATTTCCATATCAGACCATCATCATCGGTGGTCACCAGGTAACAGCTCTAACTGATCTTCATTTAAAAAATGTTTTCGCAATGAAGCGAAAATCGGATCTCGAAAATATTCTTTTAAATATTGATTAGTTGCTTATTCTATCCTTAATTTCCATTCCCGTTTATTAACCTCCATGTGGTAATCATGTTGGGCTGCCGGATTCTCGTCGGTGGTTTCGGCCCTATTCTCATCCCGATTACTTCAGGTTTGCTTTATTTCAAAAAAGCTCATCGATCCTCACTTCTAGCTCGTTTTGCATACAGCTTTTTGTTTAACTAAAATTAAACAAAGATGATAACTCCCTGGATGTGTTTAGAATGAAGGGGAAAGGCTAAATCAAGCCCCATAAACCCTATTTTATAATAATCTCACTATCAGTATTAATCATTTTATTTATAAATTTATATCTTTATTTAGTCTTATTTTAAATAATATTATGTATATTTGTTCCGAATTGCATGCTTTTTGTTAAACATAATAAGAGAAACCTTAAACCAAAGTAGCCATGACAGCAATCGAATTTAACTCCAGGTTAATGAACCTTCATAGCAACTTACAGTACTTTGCTAACTCCTTGACAAACGACAGAGAAGAAGCTAAAGATCTGATCCAGGATACTTATTTAAAGGCATTGGTAAACAGGGATAAGTTTGCAGATGATACAAACCTGAAAGCCTGGACTTTTACGATAATGAAAAACACCTTTATCAACAATTATCGTAGAAATCAGAAAGCCAACACAATAGTAGATAATACGGAGGATTTGTTCTTCTTAAATATACCCCGGAAATCGGATTTTCCGGCACCCGACAGCGATTATCATTTTAAAGAAATACAGAAAAAAATATCCTACCTTGACGAGGTGCAGCGCATGCCCTTTGAGATGCACAATGCCGGTTTCAAATACAAGGAAATCGCTGATAAACTGAACATTTCAATTGGAACGGTCAAGAGCCGAATATTTTTTACCCGGAAAAAGCTGATGGAAACCTTGAAAGATTTCCAGTCTTAAATGCATTGAAAAGAGAGACCGCTATTCCTCATGGTTGGTTGTGGTGGCTGTTTATGATCGGAGTAGCGGCCCTCTTTTCTAATTCCTATCACACTTTTAAGCCCCAGTTTGACATTTAACATCCTGTAATACAGTGATCCTTGATTTTTAAAATGATTTTTGTATTACAGGAATTTTTTTTGTGCCACGCCAGCGTAAAAGTGTCAAAATGAAAAACGACCGCATTGAATACCCTCTATTTTCCCAAAATGAAAGAAAAAGGGGGATCATAAGCCCTTTGCTTTGATAAATTGACCATTCAGGCTTAAACCAAAGCAATCCGATTCCGCTTTTGATAAACCAATCGAATTAACTTTCTTACAACAAAGGGGAAAACAAATAAACGACCACTTTCAGACCCGCATTTCCTACATAACTACCATTCAGATAATTATAGAACTATTACATTCAGTTCCCTTTGCTTTTCTTTTTTTTCCGCATCGTGAAAAAAAAATTCAGCTGAGTTTCATGCTGTGAAAACCAATTTATACAAAATAAACACGTTATAAACTAGACGATTACAAAACCTGCAGAGCAAGTCTCAATTATTTTTCCCAATTTGAAACTCAAAAAATTCTTATTTTCTCAAATTGGGAAATTTGTACTAGTCCACACTGGGCCGAATACTTAATTTTATGATTGCAATTAAAAGAATTATTGCACTTATCCATTGAACCGGGGTCAATACTTTTCCGTTAAAAAGATAGTCAAACAAAATGGCCGATAAGGGAAACAGCAGTTCACAAATGGTCGCGACCATCGCTTTCACTTTTCGCAAGCCGTAATAAAACAGGAACAAGGCCCCCGATCCGGTAGTAAATCCTATCAGGACCAATATCGCCCAATTCTGCGCTGTCGTAGTGTGGAATTGAGTATAAGTACCGGCCATAATCATTATCAACAACATGATAACGGTGGTAAATCCGTAACGAAAAAAGGTCACTGAAATAAAATCAACTTTATTTATAATTTTCTTGCCGAAAACAGTGGCGCTTCCAAATGAAAAAGCCGCCATGAGTGAGAACAGTGCGGCAAGTGCCGTACGGGATCCGGTATTAAAATCAGGCAAATGCAATCCAAATGCGAGAAAATAACTTGCCACGATTGCAACCGAAGCCCAAACCACAAATCCCTTATGCACCTTTTCTTTTAAAAGAACCGAAGCCAACAAGATAGCAAATACCGGCTGAAGTTTTTGCAATAAGACAACCACCGTCAAACTTTGAAAGTTCACCAGGAAAAGCGCCTTGACCATAGCCAATGTGCCAAGTGCCCCTCCGAATAATGCGATCAGAAAGAAATACATTAAATCTATCCCTGTAAAGGTTCTTAACTCCTTATAAGACTTATAGCAAAAGAGATTTAAGATCACAAACGGAATACAGTGTACCATAAAAACCACGTACGAAATGCTGAGGTTATAGAGACGTGGCGTGAGTACTATTCCATCAAAGCCCCATAAAATAGCAGCAAAACTAATAGCAAGGGCACCTGTCAGTATATTGGAATTCAATTTCATACAAAAATAAATTGATTAAATAGGTCGTATGGAACTCGCATTGATAATTTTCATCGTTGTTTGTAATCTTCGATCATGCTCGTTTCATACGAAAATAATTTGTATTAAAATGGTCGTATTGAACCTGCCCGAAAGAAGACCCTTGGCGTTTGCCTATTCAAACATACCCGTTTCAATATAATGTACCTTTAAATTATAAACAGGATGATCCAAAGCAACAATATGGTTCGCAAAACACTGGAAAAAAACCGGACCCAGTTAAAAAGCCGTATTTTAGACACTAATTTTTTATCGAATGAAAACCGTAATTTTTGAATCATGGGTACCTGAAACAGAAAAGTATTTATGGCAACCAACGCCAAAAGAAGATAGGTGATCAGGACCGGAAGTTGTAATTTTGAATGCAACGGCAAAAAAGCCAACCAAAATGCGAATAAAATTTCAAGTATCATTACCGGATAGATAATCCATGAAATTCTGGTAACATATTTTTTAAAGTAGCAGCCGAAATCAAAAGAGGAAACGTGATTCAACAAAGGATATTGAATCAATTGAATAAAAGACACAATACTGGTCATTAATACAGAAGTACAGAGATTTCCGAGTAGGGCAACAAACACCAAAAAGGAAATGGATAAATTCATGCGTAAATAATTTGTATTAAATATGTCGTATGGAACTTGCATGGACGACTTTTATTGGTGTTTGTGTTTTTAAAACATGCTCGTTTCATTGATGGAAGTGGTTTAAGATCCAAAATTACCATTAATTGCTAAACCAGCGTCTGCTTAATATAAGGTTCGTTTACACTTTTCACTCAAACAGTCAGCGACTTTTCTGCTTGATGTTCATTTTTTATGAGCGGAGATATACGAATAATTTGAAGGAACCAACTCCCGGGGTGTAATCCATTTTCCATGCATATCTTTTTCCGGAATTGGCGTTCCCAATAAATCACACGACCTTCCGAGAGTATCTTTGCATATGATGCGCATACTTCCATTCGCAATGGATTTAAGCACGGAATCAATCACCGATTGCTCATTTTTCCCTTTAAGTGAAATGCCAATACCCGAACCCACCACATTATTGAAGAGGTCCATATCCGTTGCGGCTTTATCGGGAATATTGCCTTCTTCAAACCTGTTCCGCTTAAAATTACGAAAGTCTCCCCGTTCATGGGCTCGGCCAAGCGAAAGTGACTTTCGAACGCCTATCTTTTCGGTGAGTGTGGCCATCCAAAATGAATGCCGGAATGCATCCAGCTTGCCACCCGACGGATCCCGGTCAGGATTGCCAACTCTGTTAAGGCTGTCGGTTACGAACCTGCATCTTACCGTTAATTTCCAGGCTCTCATTGCAACAAACGGATGAACTATCGCCCATTTTTTCTCGGCACAAGAAAGCCGGAGGAAGGAATGGAACGCCTTTTCCTGTGACACCGCATAGAAGGGGATAATCAGCAATAAAAGGATAATCAGTTTTCGCATAGATTAAAACAATCGTGCCGCCTCACTCCTGATTAAAAACAGTGCCTGTTCAGCAGGATTATTGGTCTGCTCAAGTACATTTTGCATAAACCGGGCAGCAAAAGTCCCTTCATCAGCATTGCTATCCAAACCAGCAGCTGTGACATTCACCTGTTGGATGGTCTGTTCTACTGCAGATCTGACCATGGACCAGCAATTACCTGAAACATATATTTGCTGCGAAAGGTTGTGTTCAAACTCTTCATGAATACTTTGAATCAAATTCTGTTGCAATTTAGACAAGCCAATCCCCGGTTTTGCCACTCTTAAAACAAGTGGTGCAGGAGATATCCGCTCCATTAACAAAGCCAACCGTTCATAAGCTTGTAACCTCACTGGCATAGTGATCTTGCGGGCTTCGACCAATAACTGCTTTTCAGACCTGCCGATTTCCAGTTTCCAGAAATGCCGTTGCATCAGGTAAACTGCTGCCAGAACAAGTAATCCCGGCAATATCAACTCTACAATTTCAAGAAGAATATTCATAGTTAAAAATTTAACATTTTTATATTAATCGTGTTACTTGCAAATATCGGAATAATAAAACGAATGAAGCACAACTTTCGATTAAAACAGTTTGAGTTAAAAATGATAACTTTGCAGTGAAATTCACATAAAACTATTATACGATGCAACAAGTCCTGTCAAACAGAATCATAACATTGTCGGAATCAGAAACCCTAGCGATGAGCAAGAAGAGTCGTGAGCTGGAAAGCCAGGGTAAGAATGTTATCAACTTGAGTATTGGCCAACCTGACTTCTTTACACCCGATTATATAAAAGAGGCAGGAAAAAAAGCAATTGATGAAAATTATTCATCCTACCCACCTGTTTCAGGATATGCTGATTTAAGGGCGGCAATATGCCGTAAGCTCAAACGGGATAATGGCGTAGACTACAAGCCTGCACAAATAGTAGTGTCGACGGGTGCCAAACAATCATTGTCAAATGTCATTTATGCTTTAATCAATCCGGACGACGAAGTTATCGTACCTTCACCTTATTGGGTCTCTTATAAGGAAATGATCAAACTTGCTGAAGGTAACGCAAAGTTTATTGAAACAACGATCGATTCGCGTTTTAAGATCACTCCCGAACAACTTGAAGCTGCCATCACACCTAAGACCAAGTTATTTCTTTTCTCAAGTCCTTCAAATCCAACCGGTACGATCTATTCCAAAGAAGAACTGCGTGCACTGGCCGATGTCTTTGCCCGTCACCCGAACATCTATATCCTTTCGGATGAGATATATGAACTGATCAACTTCAACGGAAAACATGAAAGCATCTCACAGTTTGAAGACATCCGGGATCGGGTAATCATCGTTAACGGAGTTTCCAAAGGTTTTGCAATGACCGGATGGCGTTTAGGTTATATTGCCGCTCCCCAGTTTATTGCAGAAGCCTGTGATAAACTACAGGGACAAATCACTTCCGCAACCTGCAGCATCTCGCAACGTGCCTCGCTGGCAGCCATTGAGGCCGATCCCAATACCAGTGAAGATTTGAAAAAGATGAATGTGGCCTTCCTGAAAAGACGTGATCTTGTCTATAAACTTCTCCAGGAAGTACCCGGTTTTAAATCCTATTTACCCGACGGGGCCTTTTACTTCTTCCCCGATATTTCCGGGCTCATTGGAAGATCCAACGGTAAGGTTACGATTACGGGAGCTTCAATGTTGTGCGACTACATCCTCGATAATGTCTATGTTGCCCTTGTTGCCGGAGAGGGTTTTGGAAATCCCAAATGCATCCGCCTTTCGTATGCCACATCGGAAGAAAAACTGATCGAAGGAATAAATCGTATTAAAACCTTACTGGCAGATTTCAAATAATCTGTAAACTTGTAATATAAATCATCTCAGCATAATGACTATGCCCTCGTCCTATACAGTCACTGGTCTATTTAATGCTTTTAAAAATTTAAAAGTACTCATTCTTGGTGATGTAATGGTTGATTCCTATCTCTTCGGAAAAGTCGAACGGATTTCTCCTGAAGCACCGGTACCAATTGTTGCAGTTAATAAACGTAAAAATTTACTTGGTGGAGCTGCAAATGTTTCATTGAATGTCATGGCATTGGGTGCGACTCCATTAATGTGTTCGGTAATTGGAAACGACAGCCAGGGGGATGTATTCCTGAATCTCCTGGCTGAACAGGGGCTGCGTCAGGATGGCATTTGCAGAAGCGATGACCGGCCGACAACTACTAAAGTTAGAATCGTAGGCAATAAGATGCAGATGTTGCGTATCGATGATGAGACGGAAACCGATCTGAATGAAAAAGAGACCAGACTGTATCTGGATAAAATCGAAACTCTGATATCGACCGAAAATGTGGATGTCATTATTTTCGAAGATTATAATAAAGGAGTGCTTACAGCCGAAGTCATCTCCCAGGTGATTGCACTTGCAAACAAACACGGTATTCCGACAAGTGTCGATCCGAAAAAGAAAAACTTCGATAAATACTGCAATGTAACACTCTTTAAACCGAATCTCAAGGAACTGCGAGAAGGTCTCAAGCTTGATATCAATCCTGAAGACAAGGATTCCCTTTCTTCAGCCCTTGCCACATTGCAGCAAAAGCAAAATGTAAAAATAGCCATGGCCACACTTTCCGAATATGGTGTCTTTATTCGATCCGACAATCACAACGATTCTATTGATTGTCATCATATTTCCGCTCACTTGCGTTCCATCACAGATGTCTCGGGTGCCGGCGACACTGTAATCAGCGTAGCTTCTCTTTGTCTGGCGCTTAAGCAGGACAGCGATGTGATTGCTGCATTATCCAACCTTGCCGGAGGATTGGTATGCGAGCATGTCGGAGTAGTTCCCGTAGATCGCGAACGTTTGATCAAAGAATCCAAACTATTGCTGAAAGATCAGTTTATTCATTAATCCTTTATATCCATCATGGCTGAAGGCAAAAAAGAACAAGTAAGATCGATGTTTAATAAAATAGCTTGGCGGTATGATTTATTAAACCATCTGCTATCATTAAACATTGACAAAATCTGGCGCAAGAAGCTTGTTAAAATGCTTTCGGCCAAACGACCGGACTCGATTTTGGATGTCGCAACCGGCACAGGCGATTTAGCCATAACGGCTTCCAAAATCAAGCCCAGGGAAATCATCGGGATTGATATTGCAGAAGAAATGCTGGAGATCGGCCGAAAAAAAATTGCAGACAAAGGCCTTCAAAACATAATCACCTTACAGACTGCAGATTCAGAAAACCTCCCCTTCCCTGCCGAACGCTTTGAAGCAACCATGGTGGCTTTCGGCGTACGGAACTTTGAGAATCTTGAATTAGGCCTTACGGAAATGCACCGGGTTTTGAAAAAAAAGGGGACTCTTTATGTTCTTGAGTTTTCAATTCCAACGAACAAATTGTTTCGTCCTTTGTATTTTTTCTATTTCAAAAATATCTTACCTTTAATTGGTAAAATTGTATCACAGGATACGGCAGCCTATACTTACCTTCCTGATTCGGTGAGCGCCTTTCCTTCTGGTCCATCTTTTATCGAACGACTTGAAAAGTCTGGTTTTACAAAATGTACTCAACGACCGCTTACCTTTGGTATTGCAACGATTTACACTGGTGAAAAATAAACTGGAAATATGAATCGGATTAAGGTTATCGTTTTTTTAGCAATCTTCATCAACGCCGGAACTGCTTTTGCTCAACGGGGATTACAGAACCTGCAGGAACTCGATTATGAGCCTTATCACTTTGGGTTTCTGCTTGGATATAACCAGATGGGTTTCTCAATCAGGCAGGATAAAGACAGCTTGAATCACACCTATTCTGCCAATCAATTCGGGGGGCAGAAAGGTCAAACAGCACTGTTAAAATCAGCCGAACCGAATTCAGCCACAGGCTTTACAATCGGCATTGTCGGAAACCTGCGACTTGCCGAGCATTTCGATTTGCGCTTTATCCCGTCCCTTTCTTTTGGTGAAAGAGACTTAACCTATAACTATATTCTACAGGAGCCTTCGACAAAGAATGATACCGTATCATTAACCAAAAGCATTAAAAGCACCCTACTCGAATTTCCGCTTGATCTCAAATACAAGGGGAAGCGGATAAACAATGCTCGCCCTTACATCCTTGGAGGGATAAAATACGTACTGGATCTTTCATCGGATGCTAAAAAGAACACTTCCAGCCAGCCCGACGATCAATTCACCGTAAAATTGAGGCAAACGGATCTTTACGGAGAATTGGGAGCCGGTTTTGATTTTTATTTCGAATGGTTTAAAATGGGTTTGGAGGCTAAAATGTCGTACGGGCTTCGCGATATCCTGGTACGTGATAATTCCATGTTTACAGGAGCCATTAACCGTCTTAACTCAAAGATCTTCCAACTTTCACTCACTTTTGAATAGCCTTTTCCGGGGTTAACACAACTGCAGCTTATGAGGCAAATCATAGAATTACAACTGACCCCGAAACAATCTTCTGATCCGGATTCAGTTCGCAAGCTTGCAGCCCGGATACTCAAAGTAGAACCCGGTAAAATCCGTCACCTGATTTATCTTAAACGTTCTATCGACGCCCGGTCCAAGACAATATGGATCCGTTTAAAGACAGAAGTCTTTATCGATGAAAATCCTCCTGCCGAAGAGGTTACTTTTCATAAAAATTATCCTTTCGTCGGTAACCGTCCACCCGTCATTATCGTGGGAGCCGGCCCGGCAGGGTTATTTGCAGCGCTTCATTTAATTGAAAAAGGGCTTCGTCCCGTCATCATTGAAAGAGGGAAAGAGGTAAGATCCCGTAAGTATGACATTGCCCGCCTTAGCAAGGAATACATCGTCAATCCGGATTCAAACTATTGTTTCGGGGAGGGAGGCGCGGGAACCTTTTCGGATGGCAAACTTTATACCCGCTCAACCAAGCGGGGCAATGTCCAGGATGTTTTGCGCGGCTTTGTAGCCCATGGCGCCAATCCTGAAATACTCTATGAAGCCCATGCCCATATCGGAACAGACAAGCTCCCTTCAATCATTGCTTCCATCCGGAAAACCATACTCGATGCGGGAGGTGAATTTTATTTCAACCACCGCATTGAAGATCTGATCATCGGAAACGGAAAGTTAAAGGGTGTCGTTGCTCAGAATGGAACCCGCTTTGAGGGGATTTCGGTTATCCTGGCAACCGGCCATTCAGCCAGAGATATTTACCGGTTGCTCAATCATAAATCAATTCTCCTGGAACAGAAACCCTTTGCAATGGGCGTCCGGATTGAACACCCACAGGCCCTGATCGATTGGCTCATCTACAAGCAGGAGATCCGGGACGAATATCTGCCCACAGCCGCATATAGTGTTGTAGAGCAGGTTGAAGGCCGCGGGGTCTTTTCTTTTTGCATGTGTCCGGGAGGAATTATTGTTCCTTCGGCAACAGAACCGGGCCAGGTAGTTGTGAACGGCATGTCGAACTCCCAACGCAATTCTCCCTTTGCGAATGCTGGGATGGTGGTCACCGTGGGCCTCGAAGATTATCGGCCCTTTGCCGGACAGGGCCCGCTTGCCGGACTGGCATACCAGGAATCCATAGAGCAGCTCACTTTCTCGGTTGCCGAAAAGACGCAGAAAGCTCCCGCACAACGCATGGTCGACTTCATGCAATCCAAATCATCACAGGCACTCAAAGAGACCTCCTATCACCCCGGAATCGTTTCAGCCCCCCTGCATGAATTGCTTCCTGCCGAAATCAGTTCACGGCTTCAACGCGCTTTTCCCCTTTTCGATAAAAAACTTCACGGCTACCTGACCAATGAAGCCCAGCTCCTCATGGTTGAATCCAGAACATCTTCGCCGGTGAGAATTCCCCGCGATCCCGAAACACTCGAACACGTCATGATGCCCAATCTTTACCCATGTGGCGAAGGGGCGGGTTATGCCGGCGGTATCGTATCATCAGCCCTGGATGGCATCAATTGTGCCGAAAGAATTGCCGAAAGATTTGCAAAAAATCTATAGTTTCATTCTTGCTAATGCTTGAATTGTTTCAGATATTTACAACCTAAATATTCTTAAGATGACCGAGAACACAAGCAAACTCTTCACGCTCTTTCAGGATAAGTCATTACTCAAGCAGGACGTTTATCACAAAACGCTGAGCGTCTTCAAACAATTAGGGGAAATCATACGCAAGACTGCTGCAGAGTATGCCGAATTCAGCAAACAGAAAGGAGCTCCGATCCCCTTTCAATTGAAAGAAACAAGTGAATTTGAAATGGAGCTGCATTTCGGAAGCGATATTCTTATGTTTATGATGCACACCAACGTTTTCGAGTTTTCACGTGACCATGAGGTAATGAAAACGCCTTACATCCGCGAAGACAGTTCAAGATCATATTGCGGGGTCATCAACATCTATAATTTTCTTGCTGATTCCTTTAAATACAACAGGGTAAACGATTTGGGATACCTGATCGGCCGGGTTTTCATCAACAAGGAAATGCACTACTTCATAGAGGGGAAACGGGAAATCGGGTTCCTATATCAAAATTTTGCAACATCCGAAGTAAATGAAGCCTCCTTACGGGCTATCATTGAATCATCGATAGGATATACCGTAAACTTCGATTTACTTACCCCGCCATTTGATACGGTGAAAGTGGTAAGCGTTTTTGATATTCAGACTACTTCAGACAACATGAAACTTCGTACCGGTAAACGACTGGGATTCAAATTCCAGGGAGACCACGACGAAATAATTGACTAATAAAAAAGGTTTTTTACTAATATTTCGATTGAACATATTTGCAAATTCATTTTTTTTCCTACCTTTGCACTCGCATTTGGGAAAAACAAATTCCGGCATGCAACTTGGCCCGTTCGTCTAGTGGCCTAGGACGTCAGGTTTTCATCCTGAAGATCAGGGGTTCGACTCCCCTACGGGCTACATTGAAAGGAAACAATTTAATTTGTTTCTTTTTTTTATACGGGATAATGGCATCATTGTTGTTATCCAGTATGTTTTAAAAAGGTTTTTTTAGTAAATCATGCACTTTTATTTGTTTTTAATCAAAAAACACTTACTTTTGCACTCCCTTAAACAGGAAAAATAAAAAAAGAATAAACGAAAGCTGCAGGTTAAATACAATTACAGATCATGGCTAACCATAAATCATCGCTCAAGAGAATCAGGTCAAACGACAAAAAAAGATTACGCAACAGATATTATTCAAAGACTATGCGTAATGCAGTACGTAATTTCCGTGCAATCACTGTAAAAGATGAAGCTGCAACCAAGCTTTCTGGTTTGATTTCATTGATCGACAAGTTAGCTAAGCGTTCAGTTATTCACAAAAACAAGGCTTCAAATCTTAAGTCGAAGTTAATGCGCAAGGTTAACGCTCTTTAATCTTTGTCCTTTGAAAATATTACAAAGGCCCCAGTAGGGCCTTTGTTTTTTTATGTCCGTGTATTATATTTACATCATCTTTATAATATCGGTCATGAAAGATTATACTAATAAACTCAGTATTAAGCAGTGGGCCGAAGATGACCGCCCCCGGGAAAAGCTACTCTCCAAAGGCAGATTAGCCCTTAGCAATGCCGAATTAATCGCCATCCTTATCAGTTCAGGGACAAAAGAGGAATCGGCCGTCGATCTTTCAAAAAGGATCCTCGCCTCTACCCAGGACAGCCTCATCGAACTTTCGAAACTCAGTATAAAAGAGCTTAGCACCTTTAAAGGCATTGGCCCTGCCCGTGCGGTTACCATTACCGCAGCACTCGAATTGGGCCGACGCCGCAGGGAAGCCGAGGCCCTGACCAAAAAAACCATCAGTTGCAGCCGCGATGCTTTTGAAGTGATCCAAAGCACGCTGGCCGACATCCAATACGAGGAGTTCTGGATTTTGCTCCTTAACCGGGCCAATCAGGTTATCCGCAAAGTCAACATCAGCGAAGGCGGATTTGCCGGAACCATTGCCGATCCCAAAAAGATCTTTAAGATTGGCCTCGAAAACAGCGCATCCGGAATCATTCTGTGCCACAATCATCCGAGCGGCAATCTTAAGCCCAGCGATGCTGACCTCAGGCTGACACGCAAGCTGGCAGAAGCAGGCACCCACCTTGAGCTTCCAATCGTTGATCACCTGATTATCGGTGATGAAAAATATCTCAGCTTTGCGGATGAGGGGCTATTATAAAACTTCATCAGGCATTCCAAACAAGATTCTTGTTCTCGTTCTAACATCAGTCTCCGTCTAAAAACACACTGATACGCTGTAATTTGCGTCTCAGTGGCATTACAGATTATCAGGTAACCTGACGAAATGCGAAACCTGATTTTTATTTAAGATCCAAATTCCATTTTAAACGGATGTCTTTTGATGAAGAACCAACCAGCACCTCAAATTTTCCCGGGTCGGCAATCCATGCCTTTTTATTGACATCATTGTATGAAACGAGCATGTTAGTTTCTAAAATAACAAATCATACAGTAAAATCGACAGCAAATATATTGCAGGATACATTAATTGGTCGTCATCCTTATCACGGTTTTGTTTCAGTTTGTCCGTTGATCTGATCAAACAACACCATGAAGCAATTCCAGGGTGTATTTTCATCAATAATTCCGGACGTCTTTTGGGCATTAAAACCATCTATAAATGTGCCTGCGTCAGTCCATACGGTTTGCATCATCCCTAGAAACCGTTGGCCCATATCCCAGGATGACCTCTCTTTGAATTTCAGGATATCTTCATACTGCATTTTTGCAACTGCCGGTTTCTGCCAGGTGCAGGTCACAACACTTAAGCCCTTCATCGCAAAATATACGGGCGTTTGCTCTGCCCTTTCATAGTGCCAGTCACAAATCACGACATCTTTCGGAATCAAATCTATCGCCCGGGAGGTTCCGTTACCGCTGGCTTCCCAGATTCCGATGCCGGTGGTCTTTCCATCGATCAGCCGGTCACCCCATATCCATAACTTCCTGTTTTGATCGGCCAGGTGGTTCCTGATGGCCGTAACTTCGCCTGCATAGAGCTCAGCCTTATCCTTACCCGAACACCGCGGACATTTATCCATACCGATATAAAACACTTCATCCATACCGGCATGGAACGCATCAGTTTCAAACACATCGCAAAGCTCATCCATCAGCGCAAATACGACCTTATGCACATCGGGATGCAAAGGGCAGTAACTTTTACAATACAAGCTGTCATTGTTTGGCCAGCTGTAAGTTTGCGGCATCTCTACCCAGGGCGTTTCGTCAAACTCGGGATATTTCTTTAAAAGATTGTTCACCTTTCCGGCCCACGACTGATGCCCTAACAGATTGATCTGCGGAATAATCTTTATGTCGTTCTTTCTGCAAACCTCCACGATCTTTTTCACGTCGTCTTTCGAAAGGGATAACGTATCACGCAATTCGGGATGGCTTTCGTATCGGTAATTAAAATCCACCCTTAGGATCAGGGTATTCACATGTCGTGGCGCAAGCTCATCGTTGATGAAAGCAATAAAAGAATCGAGTTTGGCAGGTTTGGGTGCTGATATACAGAATCCTCGCACAGCTAAAGGCGCCCCTGAATTATTCTGACCCAAACTCATTTCACATATCAACAAAGCACAAAATAGAAGCGTTAATTTATGCATACAATGTAATTTAATAAAAAAAATAGCGGTTTTAGTAACTTTGCTCCCATTAAACAACACAAGATGAATGCTACCTGGAAAGAACACTACAAGTTACATACTTTTGATGTCGACCTGACAAACCGTGTAAAAATCAGTTCAATTTTTAATTTCATGCAGGAATCGGCATCCAATAGCGCTAATTCCTTAGGATTTGGCTATGATCAACTCATTGAAGAACAATTATTCTGGGTGCTTTCAAGGGCTAAAATTGAGTTTCTGTCAATTCCATCGCTTGGAGATGAGATTCTGATTGAAACCTGGCCCCGGGGAATTGATAAGCTATTTGCACTTCGTGATTTTCTGATCTACGATGGAAAAAATTCACTGATCGCAAAAGCCACGACCTCCTGGTTGATGATTGACCATAAAACTAAACGGCCCCTCCGGACAGATTCGATGCTCCAGAAAATACCGCAATTTGAAACAAAAAATGCCATAGAAGAGATTTGCGGGAAAATTGTACCCTGCCCAAATACAGAACTCATTCATGAAGCCAGGGTCAATTATGTTGATATCGACATCAATCAGCATCTGAACAATGTCAAATACATCGAATATATTTTGAATTGCTTCCCGATAGACAATTACAAAAGCAGACGGATCAACAGGTTGCAGGTCAACTTTCTCTGCGAATCCAAATACAACGATACCCTCCGTTTATTCAAAGGTAATATCAACGAAGAAAAGGGCGACTATTACATCGAAGGCATCAACCAAAACGAGCAGAAAGTGTTTCAGGCTTCCATCGGCTGGGATGGAAAATTTTAATGATTATTTCCTGAAGGTCAATATTCTTACGTCCCCAATTGAGACGCGGGACTGTTTGGTAAAAAAAAATTTCCAAATAGGCATCATACTCAAAATAGGAAAATAAAAAGCAGGATACGCTTACCTTTTTCTTGAACTTTAAGTTACAGTGAAAGGATACTTTAACCCCTATTTTTAGTAGAATATTAACTGCCTTTTTATACTTAAAAAAGCGTCCAAACTTCTCCGGCAG
>JAUZOX010000190.1 GCA_030706265.1 Bacteroidota bacterium
AAGCTGGGTTGGCTCGAACAGACCTATCTCATGGGCGGATCCATGTTTTATAATTACAATTTATACCACCTGTTTTGCCAGACGGTAAGAAACATGATGGATGCACAAACCGCAGAAGGATTGATTCCCGATATAGCTCCGGAATATGTCCATTTTGATGATGGCTTTCGCGATTCCCCGGATTGGGGCAGCGCGGGAGTCATATTACCCTGGATGATCTGGGAATGGTATGGGGACAAGGGGGTGATGAAATCGGCATGGCCCATGATGCGCAAGTACGTCGATTACCTTGGAACCACTGCAAAAGGACACATCGTTTCCCATGGTCTTGGCGACTGGTATGATCTGGGACCTAAGTTCCCTGGAGAAGCTCAGCTGACACCCAAAGCGCTGACGGCTACGGCAATATATTACTATGACGTGAAGTTATTGAGCCGGATGGCTGAAATATTAAATTACAATGCGGAAGCGCAACAATTGTCTTCACTTTCAAATGAAATTAAAAAGGCGTTCAACGATGTGTTCTTTAATCCTCAAACCGGTATATATTCCACAGGCAGCCAGACAGCCATGGCGATGCCACTGTGTGTCGGCCTTGTTGACGACAACAACAGAGATGCAGTTTTGAACAACCTGGTTGCATCCATCAATCAGTCGGGAAAGGCGTTGACCGCTGGAGATGTGGGATTTCATTTCCTCGTAAAGGCCCTTGAAGATGGCGGACAGTCGCAATTGCTTTATGACATGAACTCCAGGAATGACGTTCCAGGATATGGCTTTCAACTGAAGAAGGGAGCCACGTCACTGACCGAGTCATGGGCAGCACTTGAAGAGGTTTCAAATAATCACCTGATGTTGGGTCATATCATGGAATGGTTTTATTCCGGACTGGGAGGCATCAAACAGGATAAGCAATCGGTGGCATTTAAAGAGGTCGAGATCAGGCCCGAAACGGTTGGCGACATCACGGAAGCCCAGGCGAGCTATCAGTCGCCCTTTGGTGTGATAAAGAGTGAATGGACCAGGAAAGACGGCATCTTTACATTAAAAGTTGAGGTTCCGGTCAATGCATCTGCAACGGTTTATCTGCCGGCGACCGACCCAAAAGCAGTTACAGAAGGCGATAAAGTCATCACGGACCAGAAAGGAATCAGGTTTGAAAGAATTGAGAAAGGCAAGGCACTCTACAAAATCGGATCCGGAGCTTATGTGTTTAAAGTAAACATGTAATCAGAAAAAAATTAGCCCGCAGAGACATAAGAGTTTGTGTCTCTGCGGGCCATAAACTATAACCGTTTTTCTTTATTCTACCAGAATAAAGTCCATTTGTTTCCTGGAAAGATCAACCCGCATTACCTTGATTTGAACCCGGTCGCCAAGCCGGTAGACCTTACCTCTGCGCTGACCGATTACACGGTAATTTTCCTGTTCCAGAATATAGTTGTCGCCCATTAATGTACGCAATGCGACCATGCCCTCACACTTGAACGCGTCAATTTCCACATAGATACCCCATTTGCTGACGCCTGAAATGACCCCCTGGAACTCCTTGCCGATTTTATCCAGCATGTATTCAGCCTGCTTGTATTTGATCGAAGCCCGTTCCGCTTCGGCAGCCCGCCTTTCCATGTCGGAAGTGTGTTCGCATTTCTCTTCATATTCGTGTACCGGAACAGAGTTTCCTCCGTCCATGTAACGTTCCAGCAGCCGGTGAACCATGAGGTCGGGATAGCGACGGATCGGAGAAGTGAAGTGGGTGTAATATTTAAATGACAGTCCGTAATGACCGATGTTTTGAGTGCTGTATTCAGCCTTTGCCATGGTACGGACGGCAATAGATTCTATTAAATTCTCTTCGGCCTTACCTGAAATCTGAATAAATAATTTATTGAGTGATGAAGATAAGCTCTTTTGAGAAGTTGATTTCACCGGGTATCCCAGTTTGCCCACAAACTCTATGAATGTGGCCAACTTGGCCGGATTGGGTTCATCGTGAACCCGGTACACAAAGGTCTTTGGTGTTTCCTTGCCATTGACCTTTCCGATATGTTCTGCCACGCGTTTGTTTGCCAGTAACATGAAATCCTCGATCAACCGGTTTGCTTCTTTTTGTTCTTTGACATAGGCCTCAATGGGATGGCCTTGTTCATCAATTTTAAACTTCACTTCGGCTGACCTGAACGCGATCGAACCATGCTTAAACCTTTCATCCCTTAAACAAGAAGCAAGTTGATGCAATGTAAGCAGTTCGGGCTTGTAATCACCATCGCCTCCTTCTATCATAGCCTGAACCTCCTCATAGGCATAACGCCGGTCTGATTTGATGACGGTTTTACCAATCCATTCATTCAGCAGGTTTGCTTGACCATCCATCTCCCAAACCACCGAGTAACAGAGTTTTTCTTCATTGGGACGCAATGAACATACTTTATTCGACAGCTTTTCGGGCAGCATCGGAATCGTACGGTCTACCAGGTATATAGAGGTTCCCCTGTCATAGGCCTCCGCATCGATAGATTTTCCGGGACGAACGTAATAGGATACATCGGCAATATGCACTCCAACCTGCCAGTTTCCATTATCCAACTTTTTCAGTGAAAGCGCGTCGTCAAAGTCTTTGGCATCTTCAGGGTCGATGGTACAGGTCCACACCTTCCTGAAATCACGTCTGCGGGTGATCTCAGTTTCCGGAATCTCTTCCGGAATCGTCTCCGCCTCCCGTTCCACGTTGCGCGGAAAGGCAATGGGAAAGTCATAGGAAGCCAGGATACCCTGCATTTCTACATCGTTGTTGCCCGGAGTACCAAGCACGGCGATTACTTCCGCAATGGGATTCGTGGAATCATCAGGCCATTCGATTATGTTCGTCACAACTTTTTGCCCGTTCTTACCATCCATCAGCTTATCTTTCGGGATGATAAAATCCACCAGGATATTGGGTTCGTCAGGATGCAGCCATGCAATGTGGGGTGTGATCTTCAGGATGCCCACATATTGCTTCCGGAAACGCTCGAGTACCCCCACGATAACCCCTTCCGGTTTCTTGCCTTTCCGCTTTGGAAACATGTTCACCTTGACTTTGTCGCCATGTAAAGCATGATAAACATTGTTCGCGGCAATATAAATATCTTCATCGGCACCTGGTACCATGACGTAAGCCTTACCGGTTTGTTTCATATCCACCGTACCCACTACTTCTACCGCTGGGGCGGTTTCTGTAATCAATTCAGGATTGAGCTTATATTTTCCTCTTTTTATTTCCACAATCGCCTCATTCATCATAAGCTCTTCCAGCAGATTGTTTACCAGAATGCGGCTGGGTTTATCCGATATCCCCAGTTCTGAGGAAACCTGTTTGAAATTAAACCCCCTGTAAGGACTATGGGCAAACACTTCAAAAACGGTCCGCATGAAAGGGTTCTTACCAAGATTAAGTACTTTCTTGGTTACATCTTTCTTACTGTGCTTTGTCTTCATTGTATAGATATTTATAAATTGATCCGTCCCTCTTATTTTGGGAGAACCGGATCAGTAAAAACAACAGTTCAAAAACCATTTATCCTATTGGTTTCAACTATTAGGCATTCGTCAATGTAGGAATCGCATTGATTAATCCCTTTGTATAATCGGTTTCCGGATTGGAATAGACCTTGTCGGCTTCTCCCTGCTCCAGAATATGTCCGTCTTTCATCACAATCAGCCTGTCTGACATATATTTTACGACGTTCAGATCGTGAGAAATAAAGATATACGTAAACCCAAGATCCTTCTTCAGCTGATTCAACAGATTCAACACCTGCGCCTGAACAGACACGTCAAGCGCCGAGACCGATTCGTCACAGATGATAAAACCGGGTTCAAGAGCCAAAGCCCTTGCAATACATATCCTTTGCCGCTGTCCTCCTGAAAACTCATGCGGGTAACGGTGAAAGTGTTCCGGTTTTAGCTGCACCTTTTCGAGCAATTCCATTGCCTTTTCACGCCGTAAACGGTCACTGCCATATAATCCATGCACTGCCATGGGCTCTGTGATTGCAGTCCCTACCGTCATACGCGGATTAAGAGAAGAATAGGGATCCTGAAAAACGATCTGCATGTGACGACGCATTATCCTCAGATCTTCATGTTTCAGGCCTGTCATCTCACGACCTTCAAATTCCACACTCCCTCCCGTTGGCTCAACCAGTCGCAGGATGGTTCTTCCAAGAGTAGTCTTACCACAACCCGACTCACCAACCAAACCAAGCGTTTCACCCGGAAAGACATCAAAACTGACATTATCAACGGCTTTAACATAGCCTTTGGTCCTTGACATTATTCCCGAAGTAACCGGAAACCACGTCCTGAGGTTTTTAACGCGTAACAGGGGTTCATTGCGATAGAGTTTTTCATGTCGCAAGCGTCGTTCCTCATGGGTTATTTCTTTCACCGAAACGACGCCTTCGTCCTGTTTTGACCGGTCCATCCGAATCATGTCGTCAGGCAAGGTATGGTTTGAGACGGAAACACCCATAAAGTCTTCAACGCTGAGCAGCCTTTCAGGGCGCTTACCCAATGGAGGGCGGCAAGCCAGCAAACCTCTGGTGTAAGGGTGCTTAGGCCGGGCAAAGATTTCCTGAACCAAACCCTGTTCCACAATCTTTCCTTTATACATCACAACCACTTCATGGGCAAGCTGGGCTACCACGCCCAGATCATGCGTGATAAAGATGACGGCCATCCCATATTTCTGTTGCAACTGCCGGATGAGATCCAGGATACTTTTTTGCACGGTGACGTCAAGTGCGGTAGTAGGTTCATCGGCAATGAGCAGGGCCGGCTTGCAGGCAAGTGCCATGGCGATCATCACCCGCTGCTTTTGCCCGCCGGACAGCTGATGTGGATATGAATCGCAGATATCATTTGGTCTGGGAAGCTTTACCTCCTCAAAAAGCCTGACACACTCCGAACGAGCCGCTTTCCTGGTGATGCCTTTGTGCCTGATCAATACCTCGGCCACCTGCCGGCCACAACGCATGACCGGATTCAGAGACGTCATCGGTTCCTGAAATATCATCCCGATCCGGTTTCCCCTGATCGACTGCATCTGCTTTTCGTTCAGACCCAGCAACTGGACAGATTCATTTTCACCGTCATTAAACCGGACAGTGCCATTTTTAATCCGGGCTATTTTTTCAGGAAGAAGGCCCATGATCGAGAGTGCAGAAACCGACTTACCCGAACCGGATTCACCCACTATCCCGAGGGTCTGGCCCGGCTTTACAGAGAACGATACTTGCTCAACAGCCTTAACGATAGCATCTTCAGTGTGAAATTCGACTGTTAAATCATTTACCTCTAAAATATTCTCCGACATTTAACTCTGTTTGGTTAGTCAAAGATACTCTGAAAAGCGCGAAGTTCTGACAAATAAATGGATGAAAAATAAATTCGGGCAGCATTGAACGGTTTCACCGAATCGGGATTAACTTTGATATTAGATCGATAGATGACCTCCATGAACAGTTTGTTATATGATCTTGTCAACTTGTTTTTTCCCCGTCAGTGTCAGGCTTGCGGTGGTGCCCTGGCGCCTTCTGACGGGGAGATTTGTTTGCATTGCCTTTCTCTTCTCCCCTACACGCACTTTCACCTGGTCAATGATAATGCAATGGAACAATCGCTGTGGGGAAGAGTGCCGGTGGAAGGAGCAGCTGCCTTTCTCTACTTTAACAAGGGGTCGAAGGTTCAGCACCTGATTCACCGGTTTAAATACAAGGGAAGGCACCAGATTGGAACTTATTTGGGCAGGGTGTATGGTCATGAATTGGCGCAAAGCGTTCCATATAACACC
>JAUZOX010000191.1 GCA_030706265.1 Bacteroidota bacterium
CTGGGTTTTGTTTCCAGGGAGGACTATAACAGGTTGGAAGATCTGACCAGAAAACTTTATCAACGCGGAAATGAAATAGCCAACAGCATGGGGTTGATTTTGGTCGACACCAAATATGAATTCGGAAAGGTGGACGATGAAATCTATCTTATCGACGAAATCCATACCCCCGACTCTTCCCGTTATTTTTACAAGGAAGGATACGAAGAACGGCAAGCCAAGGGGGAACCCCAGAAACAACTTTCGAAAGAATTCGTACGCGAATGGCTGATGGCAAACGGTTTTCAGGGTCAGGAAGGACAGGTCGTCCCCGAGATGACCGAAGACTATGTGATCTCGGTTTCCGACCGCTACATCGAGTTGTACGAACAAATCACAGGACAACCCTTTGTAAAAGCCGATACTTCAAATGTAATCAGCAGGGTTCAGAAAAACATCGAAGCCTTCCTGGCAGCTTATTACCGCTAAATACTTTACCCGGTTCGCCAGATCTGCTGACGATCCGGGTAATGCTTTTTCATCCTCAGCCTGTTCGACCCGATAAGGGAAAAGGTGCCATAAAAAGGAACGGATTTTTGATTCATAATAAAGGTGTTACAGATTCAAGCCCATTTGGACCCATTTCAAAAAAAGAGCTATGAAGAATATTTGTAGCTCTTTTTTTATGCTCGGGTTTAAAAGATCAACCCAAAAAATCAGTCCAAAAAATTCGTTTAAAATTAAACCTTAAATCCGCAAGAGAGTGTTGAATTAAAGCCGCCAAAACATTGTTAATAAATTTATTACCAAATGTTTTTACGGCAAGAAAAGATCACCTAATTTAGTGTTACCACACAACCAAATATGGTACCATCTTTTCCGTTATGAAATTACAAAAAACACCCACTCCAGTACGCCCCTTTGCAGGCATTTCTTTCGTTGATAATACATTTGTAAAAGCAGAGTTGAGCCAACTTATTGATAATGAATTAGGATGTAGAGTAAAAACGGCTGGCTATTTGTATAATGATATCATCAAGAACCTGGCAAACGTTTTTATAGTGGGGTAAGTTGTGCTAAAGATATCCAAACCCATTTAGGCGGACACCTAAAATCCATCCCTGGCAACAGAGTTCCAAGTGCAGACACCATCCTGCGAGGGATAAAAGAACTAACGGTTCCCAATGCGACTTACATTTCCAAACAAGGAAAGAGCTATGATTTTAATGTCAACACTAAACTCAACTTGTTAAATATCAAGTCCCTCTTTTTAACCGGACAATTGGAAAGCGGTGTTTATTATGGAGGGAAATGGGGTCAGTCTCCTTTTTAAATTTAACATATTTATATTCAATTACTTTTATTGGTAAATGGGGACTGACCCCAAATATTCTCAAAAGATCTATAATCAATAAGTAGAAATTCTTTGCTGATACATATGATTTTAATTCATCATTTAAAGTATTCAGAGATCCTTGATCTTGTGGCGGAAGAACTTGTCGAATTTTTCGAGGGTGTCAAGAAACCATTTATGCTGATCAGGCCAGTACGTTTTATCAGCTACATTTGCTTTTTTTTCTAAACTCACCAACGATACTCTTCTTTCAGGTAATTCATTCCAAAATACATCATTGCCAATTTCTGTAACAGCTAGCTCCTGATACTTTGATTTAAGTATATTGAATTGCTCTTTGGAGTTTGAAGAATTGATGTTTAACTCAACCCGAATGGAACCATCACGAACGCTTGCCACAGCTGCCAGATAAATATCCGTTTTGCCCAATGCGAAATTTGACCAATTTTGAGGTGATGGCTTCTGAGGTTTCAGTTTAGCTCCACTTTCCGCAAAATATTGCTTCATGGCCTGCCAGTATTCGAGGTTTAAAGCTTTTGTGTCGGTCAAACCTTGATTCTGATTCGTTGCTTTTATTGACTTCGCCCAATCATTTGGTTTACTCACAACCTGAAAGAATGGAGCAGGCAAACTATCGCCAATTTGGTATACTTCAATTTCAATTCCAAAAAAATTGAATTTCTCGTCTGTAATTTTATTCAACCAATCAATTGCTGCTCGATGTTCCTCAGTAAAGTTCTTTGCAATCCATATTATTGTAACTGCATCGAGCCCCGCTGCATAGGTTAATATCTGTCCTAAATGTGTATGATCTGTTTTTTCAAGCTGATTTTCAATCAACACATTATGGTCGTCGACTGTACTTTTGCAAAGGATGTCAGCTCGAAATGGGCCTACATTTTTCTCCTGTTGCACAACCTCAAGATCTACTCCAATAACATCGCTCAATAGTTCAATATTTTCATCTTTTGCCAACCAAGGTGTAAAATCGCTTGCTTCACCATTCCATAATTGGCGGATATCAACTTTTTCGAGTTTACCTATTTTCATTACTTTTTATGTTTCGTTTATTTTTTGGTTTAATCAAAAAATATTAAAAGTTTAGTAGAGTCCATTCTTATCATCTTAATTTTTTGTAACGATTAATATGTCAAAATGTATTCCTTGTATCTTCTTTAGAAATCTCTTTCAGTAGCGAACCTTTTAAAGAATTCTGTTTGACTGAAAAGGCAATGTGATCTATACAAAAAACAATAATACTGATTTTTATCGATATAAAATATTTTTTGTTTTAATATTTATAAAATATGTCTGACGCACTAATTTCCTAGCATAAGCTGTATGTTTGCCGTGTATGCTGTATGTATGCCGCATTTTTACCATATCATACAATATGGCATACATACGACATAGGTATTGCATTTACTTGACGTATAAATGGCATGGATCATCTGATGACAAGGACTGTACCTTTCAGATCTGAATAAATTGCGACAGGAAAAAAATGAAAAATAGAAAATCCCATTACAAATAGGTCGTATGGAACTCATATGGACAATTTTTATACGGTTATTATTTTCTTAATTGGTCTCATAGGGCTCGCATAAATGCCGGGTTCATTGGTGTTTGTGTTTTTGAAACATGCTCGTTTCCACTATTAATCCTTTTGCTGTCACCGTATTAATGGATTCTATCAAAAAATCACAAAGTGGTAATCCGTTGACTACGGGGAGATTATTACCCTTTTATCCTCCTATAATTCTGGTCTATCGGGTAGTATCCTGGTATTTTCAAGGTGTTTTCTCCCCGGTATCTCCCATCAGCATGTACCAAACAAATACCAAACTGCAGGGGAATACCGGGGAAGAATACAACCTGAATTTACCCGGAATTTGCGGAGATGACTACCTTTAAAGGAGAATAAAAGACCGGATTTAGGAGAATTAGAGGTAAACCTGTAAACCGCTTTTAGGAGAAGGCGCCTTGAACTTCGTGTTCGGCTTCAACAATGTCTTGGGAAGCGGTCTTGATTTTTATCCAGTGGGTGTGTGAATCAGATCATTATGCAAGTTTAAAATAAAATCTTAAGAACATTTTTATTACTCCGGACACCCATTTTAACCTTTCCCCGACCTTCTTTCCTCCCCTCTCAAAATAATTATTTATAACACATATAGAAATATGCATTTTTTAAACTATATTTGAGTACATTTCATTACCGTTCTTCGAAATAATTATCATCACTGAATTCAGGATTAAACCTTTAAACTATTACTGTTATGAAACGAGCATGTTTAAAGATTACCAACAAGAATGAATATCTTCCATGCAAGTTCCATACGACCAATTTAATCAAATTATAAGCGTATGAATAAAGTCAACACTCTTCATTTAATTGGCGGTTATGTGGTTTGTTTCATGACAATGATGGCCTGTGCCCCAATCTCCCTGACTTCGACCCAAGTGTACCAGGGTTCTTCAAGCAACAATATTGAAGGCAAAGAATCGGTGAAAAAAGATCTCGCCCTGGTGTTAAAAAGTGCGCTGGTTGACACCAAAGAGCTCCGCACCAATACATTTTACCCTTCAAATGTCGTGGTGACTGATGACAGCATTACTGTAATGAAAAGCAAAAGCAAAAAGTTTGCCTTCAAAATCACAGAGCTTCCTGAAATCAGTGTGTCGGATTGGGGCAGAAATGGCCCGGTAGACGGGCACTTCCGGTATAGCGTGGATTTGCCAAAGACCCGGTTCAGCTGGTCGGACTTAAAGAAATCCCAGGAGTTTGCAGATGGCCTGACCTTTTTCCGGCAACTCTATATCACCAAAAGATCGGAGGAAGGCCTAAAAACCTTTGAACCTGTTGCAGCCAAATACCGCGTACTGAAGATAAAACCTCCAGTACTGGAAGAACAAAGAAAATACATCGTTCAAGCCACCGCACTGGCCCAACAAAAAAAATATAAAGAGGCCATCGAACTGTATGACAAGGCCATTGACTTTGATCCGACAAACCCGATCACCTATTATAATCAATCCTTGCTCCTGGCCCAGGTGCTCCGCTACAACGATGCCATCTACCAGATGAAGAGATATCTGCTTCTGGCTCCCGATGCCGCGGATGCACGCAGCGCACAGGATAAAATCTACGAATGGGAAATCACCGGTAAAAAATAGCACTATTAATCTATCCCCTTCATCATGAACCACATTGTCAAAATTGCAGGTATTGCGATACTGATTGCCGGGATATTGTTAATCGGTTCAAATGCCCTGGCACAAAATGTTCCCGCAGCCTCGTCGCCGGTATGCGTATATTGCGGTGCGGCCCTTCCTAATGGGGTACATGCTCCCAATTGCCCTTATAATACTGCTTCGCTGACTAAGACGAAAGTGTCGATCGCGCCGGCGCTTGACATAAAAACGATGGTGGTGGGATCCATCTTTCAGAGTTTATTGTCGTCCATGCTAAACTCCAGTCCGGTCGATGATAAAAAGTCGCAGGAAGCCGCGCAAATGGAAGCCAATCTTGCAGCGATGCATGCCGCCAAGATGAAAAGATACAATGACTCGGTCGCCCAGGTGGAGTATGAAAAAATGATGGCGACGTATAAGCAACTGGAAGGCTCCCAGGAGGTGACGACCAAAACATTAAGCAACACCAATCTTGATTTCAAGACATTGAACGGCGATGCAGAAGCCCTTTCCGCCAATGCACGCCACCAATTCGAGAGAGGGATAAAGATCCCGGTTGCCGACTCATCATCACAACATCAAGCCACAGGCTTTTTTGGTGACACCATGCCCATGACAGATATTCAAACACTGGTCGAACCTGAAAACAACCCCGATGTGGTCGATTTGCGACAATCAAAACAATATGTGGCAGCTCAAATCAAGTCGGACAGCTTGAATATCGTGACCCTTTTAAGAAAAGATGAGGCAAAGGAAAACGGCGAACCGATTATCCAAAAGCCCGATTGTGTCAAACTCAAGGGACTATTAAATGCTTATACCCGGCAAAGATCAGAGTTTCAAAAGACCATTCTGCTTTCGAACTCCCAATTGGATATCTGGGAAGCAAAAAATCGAAATGCTTTGGTCAATGCAGCCAAAGACGGAATCGATTATTTTATCGGCGAGATACTGGACGCGTTAAAAAACAGGGGTGAAATAGCCGATAAGTATCAAATGGTTCTTGACAACAATGTAAATCAAATGATGGGGGAAGGTATCGATGTTACGAAAATTCAAAATGAAATCGCCCAGCTGCGCAAAATCTCCGCCCGGGGTCAAACAGCAGATTTCTTAAACAGCTTAAAAGACTGGAATACCTTTATGAAGGATGGGCTGAGCAGCTTAATCGGTGAACTGTCCGAGTCGAACAAAGACGTGTCGGGCATACTGGAGGATCCCATGATGAAAAAGTACTTTGAACCGGAATCGTCGAAATTAAATACGCTGCTCGATATATCCAA
>JAUZOX010000192.1 GCA_030706265.1 Bacteroidota bacterium
AGACAGGTACGAGACACGTACGAGACTGGTACGAGACAGGGGTAAGTTATATACCCTTTATATACCGGTTATATACCAATATCCCCTAAAAAAAGACAAATAGAGAATGTTCAAATAAGTGTGTCAAAGTTCAAAGGAGTATGTTCAAAGGGAGTATTCAATAAAGTGCAGATGCACGCTTTTTTTGGTAATTCACATTATTGCTTGCACTTTATTGTTCCAAAACAGGCATAAATAGCTATATACCAATACAAATTAAGATTCTCAGCAGACGCTAAATAGGTCGTAAGGAACCCGCATGGATAATTTTTATACGGTTATTATTTTTTCAATTGGTCGTATAGAGCTCACATAAATGCCCGGTTCATCGTTGTTTTTGGTTTTCAATCATGCCCGGTTCAAAATAAAACAATAGGGATCGTTTCTTAATACGATAAGGGTAATCCCTTAAAAAGATGAACAATATCTCGACGAGTCACGTTTATTTTAAGAGTTAATTGTAATTTCCTTTTGCGGGAATGCGGAATAAAAAAAGGAACATGTATGATTTATCTACAATATTTAGATAAATAGTTATGCTAACTTACTTCTCAGAGCTCTATAAAAATGTTATTTTTGCTCCTAGCTGTAATAAATAATTGATTGATGTACGAATATTTTGAAGGACGATTTATCGAAATCAACCCGGCATTCATTGTGGTTGATTGTCAGGGAGTGGGCTATTACCTGCACATTTCACTTAATACTTATACCAAACTCAAAGATCGTACACAGGGACGTGTTCTGGTGCATTTTGTTGTGAGAGAAGATGCACAATTGTTATATGGCTTTGCGGAAGAGAGCGAACGCAGACTTTTCAGGCTGTTGATCTCTGTTTCGGGAATTGGTTCTAATACAGCACGATTGATTTTATCGTCGATGAGTCCGATAGAAGTTAAACAGTCTATTGCGGGTCGCGATGCTTCCAGTTTACAAAAAGTAAAAGGGATTGGTGCCAAATCTGCACAACGCATCGTGATTGATCTGGCCGATAAAATCGATAAAGAGGAAATTTTGGATCACATTCCATTTGCCGTTAACAATACTGTTCGCGCTGAAGCGTTATCTGCATTAGTTATGCTGGGATTTCAGAAATCCATTGTTGAAAAAACACTCGAAAGGCTTTTAAAAACCGAAGATAAGCCTGTTAATGTTGAAGATCTTGTAAAAAGGGCATTAAAAATATTATAATTATGCTTAGCCTTATGTCGTTTCCCGTTTTGACAATCTAGTCGTGTTCTTGAATTGAACTTCCGGAATAATCCGGAAAACAGAGGATACAAATTGTTTGAACGGATGTAAGAGAAAGAATACAATATTTCGATCAAAGTAAAACAAACAACATCATAAGCTTGGAGCGGTTATTAAAATATTTCTTAGGATTTTCCTTTGCTCTCCTTATCCTTACGGCAGTTTGGGTTTCGAGTGCTGCAATAATGATGGATGCTCCAACATCACAGCATGTTGCAATTGATACTGACTCTGTTAAAAAGGCTTCCGTCAAACTGCGTTACCCGTTTAAAGACCGCTTCGATAGTCTGAATGACCCGACATCCAAAAGTCCCCTCTACCTGAAAGATCCTTCCAATATCACGGAAGATGTTGAATATGACCCGCTGACACAACAATATACCATTCATCGCAAGGTCGGTTCATTCGACTTCAGGCGTCCTTTCGTTCTTGATTTCAAGGAATATCAGAAGTATGATCTGGATCAAGCCCTCCGCAATTATTGGTATGAACGGTCTCAAACTTCAGGACAGGCTGAACCGGAACGAACCGTTCCGCAAATGAAAATCGGCGGTGAAGTGTTTGAAAAAGTCTTCGGAAGCAATGTAATCGACATCAGGCCCCAGGGCTCTGCCGAACTGAGTTTTGGCATGTTATCCAATCGAAATAACAATCCTGCACTGAGCATCCGCAACCGAAGGGTAACCAACTTCGATTTCAATGAAAAGATTCAAATGAGCGTGGCCGCCAAGATTGGCGACAAAATTGATTTCAACACCAACTATAACACTGAAAGTACCTTTGAATTTGAAAACAGGTTGAAACTGAAATACGAAGGGAAAGAAGACGAAATCATTAAACTCATTGAAGCCGGTGATGTCTCCCTCCCCCTTAACAGTACGCTGATCACCGGGAATCAAAGTCTTTTTGGTCTCAAGACCCAGCTGCAATTTGGAAAAACCACCGTCACCTCCGTTTTCTCACAACAAAAGAGCAAAACTTCAAATATCACCGTCCAGGGGGGGGCACAAACCAGTAAGTTTAACCTGACGGCACTCGATTATGAAGAAAACCGGCACTTTTTCCTGGCCCAATATTTCAGGGACCGGTATGACGATGCCTTAAAGACACTTCCAATCATCACCTCAAACATCAATATCTCAAAAATTGAAGTTTGGGTCACCAATATCGGACCGGCAGTAAATGACAACCGCAACATTGTGGCGTTCTCCGATCTGGGTGAAAACCGGCCATACAATAAAAGCATTCAGGGGAATCCGGGCAGTACCTATCCCGATAACAATGCCAATAACCTCATACAGGGACTTGACGTCAACAGCATTCGAAATATCAACACCGTATCCGATTACCTGTCTACGGTCAAGCACATGAATGGCGGGTTGGATTACGAAAAAGTAGAGCTTGCCCGTAAACTGAGCCCGACAGAATATACCTTTAACAGCAAGCTGGGCTTCATTTCACTCAATACATCCCTGAGCCCCGATCAGGTATTGGCCGTAGCATTTGAATATACCCAGCTTGGCTCCAATAAGATCTATAAGGTTGGAGAATTTTCGGATGAAAACCTGGGCTCTTCGACCTGCCTGATGGTGAAATTACTCAAAAGCACCTCTCTAAACACCCACATTCCGATGTGGAACCTGATGATGAAAAATGTTTACAATATCGGAGCATACCGGATAAGCAGCGAGGATTTCATTTTCAATATTTTGTATTCCGGAAATGAAAACGGGGTTCCCTCTTCTTATCTTTCGGAGGGCGATGCAACTGTGAAAGGCATCCCTTTGATCAGGGTGTTGAACCTGGATAACCTGGACCGGCAATTAAATCCGCGTCCCGACGGTGTGTTTGACTTTATTGACAGCGCTTCTTATTCCGGTGGAACCATTCAAAGCAGCAACGGCAGGATATTCTTTACGGTAAAAGAACCTTTTGGTTCATACCTCCGGGCCAAGCTCGGCAGCTCGGTCCTGGCCGACAAATACTGTTACGATTCATTGTATACCCTGACCAAGAGTGGGGCCATGCAATACCCCGATAAAAACAAATTCCTGCTCGAGGGGCAATACAAATCTGCATCGGGTTCGGAAATAAATCTGAACGCATACAACGTACCGCAGGGATCTGTTAAAGTGACAGCCGGTGGCATCCCCCTGACTGAAAATGTGGACTATACCGTAGATTATACCCTTGGACGAGTAAGGATCATTAACGAAGGGATCCTGAATTCAGGCACGCCCATCAATATCTCGATGGAGAATAATGCCTTGTTCAATTTACAAACCCAAACCCTCCTCGGTACGCGTATTGACCATCGTTTCAATAAATACTTCAATGTCGGTGCCACGATCATGAATCTCTCCGAAAAGCCTTTGACACCAAAGACCAACTTTGGCAATGAGCCCATCTCTAATACGATCTGGGGAGTCGATTTCAACTATCAACATGATTCCCGGCTACTGACCCGATTGGTCGACATGCTCCCCTTTATAAGCACCAAGGCTCCTTCGAAAGTGACGATGAGCGGTGAGTTTGCGCAATTCCTTCCGGGCCATTCCAGGGCCGTAGGGAAAACCGGGACATCCTATATCGATGATTTTGAAGGAAGCAAATCAACCATCGATCTTAAAAATCCCACCCAATGGTTTATTGCCTCCACACCACAGGGACAAACCAGCCCGGGCCTGTTTCCCGAAGGGGCCCCCGGCACCGGATTGCGTTATGGATTCAACAGGGCCTTGTTTGCCTGGTACATCATTGATCCCTTGTTTTATGACAGGCAAAGCAGCATCCGTCCCCGTAACATCGACCAAAATGAATTGTCGAGCAATAGTGTAAGAGCGGTAACGGAACTGGAAGTCTTCCCCAACACAGACCCGCCCAACAACCAGCCTGTCAATCTTCCGATCTTTAACCTTGCCTACTATCCGTCACAGAGAGGTCCGTATAATTATGACGTCGAAGGTGTCCCGGGAATGTCGGCCGGAATCGGAGTAGATGGAAAATTGCAGAATCCCGCAAGCCGTTGGGGCGGTATCATGCGCAGGGTTGAAACCTCCGACTTTGAAGCGGCCAATGTCGAATACATCGAATTTTGGATGATGGATCCTTTTGCCGATAAAACCAATAACACGGGTGGACAATTGATGATTAACCTTGGCGATATCTCGGAAGATGTGCTCCGGGATGGGCGCAAGAGTTTTGAAAACGGATTGCCGACCGGACCCGATGTTACAAATGTGGATACTACCATCTGGGGGCGGGTTCCCAAAATACAGGCTTTGGTCCAGACCTTTGATAACAATCCGACCTCACGAAAATATCAGGATGTGGGTATGGATGGCCTATCGGATGCCGACGAACGGGCCTTTTTTAAAGGCACTTACCTGGATAAAATTGCTACCTCGTATGGGAAAACCTCTGAAGCTTATACCGCTGCAGCGAACGATCCCTCGGGCGATGACTATCATTATTTCAGGGGTTCGGACTTCGACAGTGATCCCGCTTACGGAAGCATTCTCGAACGTTATAAGAGATATAACGGCGAAGAAGGGAACTCCCCCGCCTCAGAGCAGGCCAATGAAATCTATTCGACCCAGGCCACCAACTATCCGGATGTTGAAGACATCAACCATGATAATACGTTGAGTGAGTCTGAAAATTATTATCAATACCAGATTGAACTGCGCCCCAACCGGATGAATGTGGGGGATAATTATATTGCCGATAAACGTGTTGCCCGTAATGTGGCTTTGGATAATGGCAAAACAGAAGACATCACCTGGTATCAGTTTAAGATACCCATTCAAAAGCCGGATAAGGTGGTAGGATCGATACAGGACTTCAGGTCCATTCGTTTTATCCGGTTGTTGATGAAAAACTTTCAGGAGAACATCGTTTGTAGGTTTGCGACTTTTGAACTGGTTAGAGGGGAATGGAGAAAATATGATAAGAGCCTTTTGGTTCCCAATGCACCTTTGCCGGCTGCAGACCCAACCGGATTTGATCTTTCGACCGTAAGCATCGAAGAAAACGGAAGCCGGCAACCCATTCCCTATGTTGTCCCTCCGGGCATCGACCGTGAAATCAATTATGGGACTACGAATCTTCAAAGGCTGAATGAACAGTCTTTGGTGATGAAAGTAAGTGAACTGGCTGACGGGGACTCGCGTGGAACATACAAAACGACAGACTTTGATTTTCGCCGGTATAAGAAAATCCAGATGTATGTTCATGCAGAAAAGATGTTTGATAACGAGAGCCTCCAAAATGGGGATATAAATATTTTTCTCAGGCTGGGTTCCGATTTCACGGGTAATTACTATGAATATGAACAGCCCCTGACCGTTACGCCATGGTATGTCTCGGGTGCCGATCCATTGAAAATATGGCCTAAGGAAAACAATGTGGTATTGGATCTGCAGGCACTTGTTGATGCAAAACTCCAACGCGATGACATGCTGGCTGCAAAAGTACCGGGTGTCAGCCTGACTGCTCCCTTTACGGTTC
>JAUZOX010000193.1 GCA_030706265.1 Bacteroidota bacterium
CAGCTGAATAACTCGTCGAAGTAACAGCTGAAGTCATCCGAAAATAATTTGATTAACCAGGTCATGTTGAATGCAGCGAACGACATCCCGTAGGGGTGGTCCTCGTGTCCACCCGCGTGCAAATCGCAGAAAACAGCCTGTTTAGGATCAATTTTTAGTCACACTAAACTATAAAAGCATCTTTTGATAAAGTTTGGGGATGGTTACTTAATAGCGTAAACCCAACAGCCAATAACCAACAGCCATACCATTCTTGGTTCAAGTTTAGGCGATAGCCGTAACTTGGACCATTTATGCGATTAATGAATTTTATAAGGATTGGGGATTAGGAGATTGGGGGCAAGCCAGCAATTTCGTCCTGGCGCAATGGTAACCCGGATTAAAAACAATCGTAGGAGATTTCATTCAGAAATAAATTGATTAAACAGGTCTTATGAGGCTCACATAAAAGATTTTCATCGGTGTTTGTGTTTTCAAACATGCACGTTTTATAGAGACTTATGTTTTTGCATCTCCACGTTATCCCCATATATTTTAAAGAAACCCTCACTTTTTTCCATTATTTTCCGTTAAATAAAGAAACATGCACTCTTTTTTTTTGTTGTAATCATACTTCTTTATGAACTGAGTTTCATTTTGGCATTGCAACTGGGGAAAGGTCCGATAATACACTACATATACTGCTAATTATCTCTTTTATCTTCTTAGTGTCCTCATAAATCAATTTACAGAAATGAAACAATTTCAGGATGGCTGTAACAATGATTTTGAATTTGAACCGAGACCATGTGTAAAGAAGCATTATTTTAATCTTTACTTTATCTATGAGAGCTTTACACGGCAAGAAAGATAAACACGACATCCCTAAAAATGATTATAATCGGTGGCAACAAATTGCCATGAACGGAGTGGAGATGGAGTCGTTGTCGTTGGGAAAAGCGATCCATAACTCTATCGTAAATAGTTCAATATACTTGTGTATCCTCACCACTGAAACGGGTCTCATCAAAATTTTGAACCAAGCAGCTTGCACGGAACTGGGTTACACCGCACAGGAGGTCATAAACAAGCTTTCAATTGAAGATCTGTTAGTTGGAACAGAGCTTAAAACAAGGGCCAAATCATTGGACAATGAATTTGAAACCGATAATGCACCCGGTTTTGATGCCCTAAAACACCAGGCTACGCTCGGAAGGGAAGAATTTTTCCCCATTACTTTTATCGGAAAAAATAATGTCATATTACAAACCCAGGCAACGGTTACGGCCCAGTATGATGAAAACAAAAAGGTGATTGGTTATGTCATAGTGGGTATTAAAAAACCGGATATGTTGCAACAAAATCATTTGAAGGAGGAGTTCGATAAACGATTTTTTGAATATATCAGGAATGTTCCCATCGGAATATTTGTGGCTGATGAAAATGGAAACTATCTTATCGTAAACAAAGCGGCCTGCAAGCTTTCAGGTTACTGCGCAACCGAATTGCTGAAAAAAAACCGGATGGACCTCATTCATCCGGATGACCATCAACTTGCCCAGGAAAGTTATGACGCCCTGATCAAAGTTGGCCATTCCATCATGGATTGCAGGTTCATAACTAAAACCGGGAAAATCAGAACATGGAGGGTTAATGCCATTCAGGTTCATGGTGACCGTTATGTCGGACTCGTTTACGATGTCACTGAACAAAAGAAAACTCAGCAGGAACTGGCCAAAACCTACAAATATCTTGAAACTATATTTGAAAATATTCCCAACATGCTCTTTCTCAAAGACGCAAAAGATCTGAGTTTTGTCCAGTTTAATAAGGCCGGGGAAGAAATAACCGGCTATTTACGTGAAGAGATGCTGGGAAAAAACGACTTTGATTTATATCCCTATGAACAAGCCGAATTTTTCAGGGTCAAGGATCGCGAAGTTCTGGAAGGAGAAAGCTCGCTGGTCATTGAAGAAGAACTGATTCAAACCCGCCACAAGGGAGAACGCATCCTGCATACAAAAAAAGTCCCGATTATGGATGCCAATGGTAAGCCGGAATACTTGCTTGGTATTTCAGAGGATATCACCGAACGTAAAGCTGCTGAAAAGGAATTTCTGGAAAACAAAATAGAGCTGGACAATTTTTTCAGGTTGTCCCCAAACCTGTTGTGCATAGCAAAGATCGACTTTACCATTACTAAAATAAATAAAGTCTGGGAAAAATTGTTCGGTTATCGTCTGAATGAACTCATGGGCCAAAATTTTACCTGCCTGGTTCATCCTGATGATCTGCTCCGGACACAACAAATCCTGTCATCCCTTTCGCCCGGCCACCCTATCTCGAATTTTCAAAATCGTTACGGGGATAAAAAAGGAAACTATATCTGGGTCGAATGGCATATCGTTTCAACAGGAACCCAGATTTATGCCAATGGAAGCAATATTACCAGTAAGATATTTTACGAAGAAGAACTCCGAAAAGCCAAAGAAGCTGCAGAAACAGCAAGCCGCGCTAAGAGCGATTTTCTTGCAAACATGTCGCACGAGATCCGGAATCCCATGAATGCGATCATCGGCTTTGCCGAGCTGTTACACAACAACGTCAAGGATGAAAAGCTGCTATCTCAGGTCGATTCGATTCGCAATAGCGGAAAAGTGCTCCTGGGTATCTTAAACGATATTCTCGATTTATCTAAAATCGAGGCCGGAAAAATGAAACTGGAACTGGAGCCGGTCAATCTTAATTCCCTGATCAAGGACGTTGAAAATATGTTCAGGCACCGTATCCATGAAAAGGGGCTTTCCTTCCGTGTTGAAAAAGACACGGATATATCGCCGAAGCTCATCCTCGATGAGGTCCGTTTACGACAGATCTTGTTCAACCTGATTGGTAATGCCGTTAAATTTACAGAGAAAGGATACATCTGCCTTGCTATTAAGACAGCGTTGAAAAGTGCCAACACGCTCGATTTAACCATATCGGTTCAGGATACCGGAATCGGAATCCCCAAAGAACAACAGGAACTGATTTTTGAAACATTCCAGCAACAGCATGGACAAAGCAACAAACGATTCGGCGGAACCGGTCTGGGACTGTCGATATCCAAGAGACTGGCCGAAATGATGGGAGGTAGAATTACCGTTACAAGTGAACAAGATCAGGGCAGTATCTTTAATGTCATCCTCAGCAATGTAAAAATTCAACTTGAAGAACATCCTGACCAAAAAGCCAGTGAATTTGACCCCACCACCATTTTATTCGAAAAGGCTAAAGTCTTGATTGTAGAAGATTCGGAACTGAACATGAATCTGATTTTGATGACGCTTGAAAATTCAAACCTCGAGTTACTCACTGCCAGAAATGGATCTGAAGCAGTTGAAATGACCCGAAAACATCATCCCCACCTGATCCTGATGGATCTGCGTATGCCGGTCATGAACGGATACATAGCGGCTAAGATCATCAAAAGTGAACATACCTCTAACCCAATCCCGATCATTGCAATCTCAGCTTCAACCAAGCCCGATTTCAAAAGCCCACAATATATTTCCCTCTTCGACGGATATCTGATGAAACCGATCAGTCTACCTGAATTCATCAAATTGATCACCCATTTTCTGCCCTATAAAACCATCGAAGCCAAAATGGAATCCATAGAGAAAACCGAAGATCTTATCGAGATATCCGAAGAACAAAAAGAGCACCTTGATGAGGTCATCGACATTCTTGAAAACGAATTCCTCCCTATCAATGAAACAGTCATTAAAAAACAGCTTATCGAGCAAATCGATTACTTTGGGAAAGGCCTGATCTTGTTTGGCGAAGCAAATTCACTCAACTTCATCGTCGATTATGGGAAAAAGATCTGCCACTATGTCGACAATTTTGAGATCGAACTGATGATGAAAACACTCAGATCATTCCCCGATATCATTGAAAAAGTCAAATCATTAAACCGCTCCTCGCAGCGCAAGCCGGAACAATAAACAGTCAATTCTCTTTAACATAATAACTTTATCCTTTAAACCGTAAACTAAAACAACATGGACCTGACAGTCGACAAAGTATTTAAAATTCTTGTAGTTGATGATAACGAAAAGAATATACAAGTGCTGGGAAGCTGCCTTCGCGAAGCCAACTATACGCTGGGTTTTGCCACCGACGGCATACAGGCGCTCAATTTATTACAGGAAGCCAATGATTATGACCTCATTTTGTTGGATGTTGGAATGCCGGTAATGGATGGCTTTGAAACATGCAAGGCAATCCGTAAAATCAACCGTTTCAGGGACACCCCCATTATTTTCATCACGGCATATGACGACCTGGATAGCATAGTGAAGGGCTTCGATCTGGGCGGACAGGATTATATCACCAAGCCTTTTAATCAAAAAGAATTGATTGCGCGTGTCAGGACGCACCTCGAATTAAAAAATGTCAAAGACAACCTGAAAGACGTTAACCGATGGCTGGAGGAAAAAGTAGAAGAACGCACCCTTGAACTTCATCAGTTAAACCGCCATCTGGAAAATCAAGCCAACGATGTACTGGAAGCCTATCTGAAACTGGAAAAGGTGAATGACGAGCTACAAACGCTCGACGAGTCCAAAACGGCATTTTTGAAGCTTATCGCTTATGATATCTGTACACCGCTCAACAGTCTGATGAGCTTTCTCAAAAACATTAAAGATCAGCTTGCGCTTGCCGGCAACGCGGATATCATCGACATTATCGACAAAGCTGCAATCCGTTTGGACCGTTTCTCTCAGGTGGCCAGCCGAATCACAGAACTCCGGACCCGTAATGCCGAACTTTTCACTGATTTTGTTGCCGTCGGCTATTTTGTGGATTTCACAAAAGACAAGCTGACAAGGGATTTTAAGCAGGACTATGTCCCCCTTGATTTTGAACAGAATGTTATCAACAGCACCTTCCAGGGCGACAAAGACCTTTTGCAGATATGTTTTGAAAGCATCATCGACAATGTCTTCAGATACACCAATGAAGATAGCCTGGCGCTTATCCACGTCTCATCTGACGAAGAAAACATCATCTTTGATTTCATCAATAAAGAGACTCTTTTTGTAAATGAAGTCAGTAAAAACCTGAATAAAATCCTTACTCCCGGGAAATTTTATTCTGAACAGAACTTTGGCCTGGATATGGCGCTGATCAAAATAATCATGGATGCCCACAAGGGAAATGTAAGTATCCGGAACAACGATGCTGAAGGAGCTGTTGTATCGCTTTATTTTAAAAAGCATTGACGCGAAAGAGTTGGGGCAGCGGTATCCCTGTTTTAATCGATAGCGGAAGAAACTTACATTTTCAAAGCATCCCAAAGAAGCCCGGATGCAATATGGAAAAATCCCACAAAAGCGGCAATACTTCTGCAACCAAAGTCATTGAAGACATTTGAATAATGCATTTGCACTAAACGACTGACAATCTGACCTGCTTTTGATTTTGAGTTTTTCGAGCCATATAAAGACTGCAACTAAATTTCTGACTGGCATATTTTTTGCGCTGTCGTGAGTAAGCTTTCCTGTCCCGATTTTTGCACCTTCCAAAGCAATCATGAAGGCACGGAAAAAGCAAGCTTAAAAAGTATCCGAAATTGATGATAAAAGAGTGGTAAAATTTAGGTTTAAAGGATACTTTATGGATACTTAATGGATACCCTTAGAGTATCTATTAAGCATCTTTCAACTATGTATCAATTTTTTTTCAATTATCAAGATTACCTGCTGCG
>JAUZOX010000194.1 GCA_030706265.1 Bacteroidota bacterium
ACAAGTTTCATGGATGATTTACAGGATACCAGTAAAACCAATAATGTAATCATCAGGCTAATAATACGCATAACAAATCATTTATAAGGACAGGGATAAAAGTACGATATAATATCGATTCCTTTTGAATTTTGCTCCCCGATCTTTTAAATTGGCATTTCTAAGAAACCGAGATGTTTGAAACACCAATGCCAATTGAAACCTTACCTGCAGTTTCATCCGGAAATAAATTGATTAAATAGGTCGTATGGAACTCGCATGGATGATTTTTATACGGTTATTATTTTATGAATTGGTCGTATAGAACTCGCATAAATGCTCGGTTCATCCCTGTTTGTGATTTTCAAACATGCTCGTTTCATCTGACCGACTTAACACAAATTGTTTGGGATGAAAGAGATATCGCTCACGGAGAAAAAATTAACAACTATTACGAAATTTTCGTAATACACCTCTTGACTTTATCTACGAATATGTCGTAATATTGCGATAAAATAGTATCAAATGAAAAAACTGACAGCGCAGGAAGAAGAAGCAATGTTAATCATCTGGAAAACAGGAGAAGGCTGTGTGAAAGATTACCTGGACAACTACCCCGAGCCACGTCCACCCTACACAACGCTGGCTTCGGTTATCAAAAACATTGAGAAAAAGAATTTTATTACTTCACGCAAGATCGGAAATGTTTATCTCTACCAACCCCGGATCATGCAGGAAGAATATCAGCAGGCAATGATGTCGGGAGTGGTCAAGGATTATTTCCGAAATTCATATAAGGAACTGGTGACTTTCTTTGCAAAGGAACAGAAGATTTCTTCCGAAGAATTAAAGGATATAATCAAATTGATTGAAAATAAATCCAATACGTCAAAGCCATGAATCCACTTTTCGTTTATCTGTTGAAAGCATCCGTCACGGTCTTTATCCTTTGGGCCTTTTATTCGCTTTGTCTGCGCCGGATGACTTTTCACAGGCTGAACCGCTATTTCTTTTTGGCAGGCATCCTGGTCTCCCTGATATGGCCTGCATTGCCACTGACCGAATGGTTCAGCAAAGCCCCCTCGGTCAATCAGGTTGTGGTATATATTCCGGTTTCAGCGTTGATGTTGCAACTTAAACCTGCCACGCCAACCTTTGGAATTGAAACGGCAATCCGCATTATCTATTTTGCAGGGGTCTTGTATATGCTAACAAGGCTGACTATTCAAATCATTTCATTGCGGGTTATTTTTAAACAATCGGAGATCAGGGTGATTAATGGGGTAAAGGTACGGGTTGTAAGTGAAAAGGTTAATCCCTTCTCTTTCTTCGGATATATCTTTCTCAACCCTGCCAATCACACTCCTGTTGAGCTAACCGCAATCATACTGCACGAAAAAATCCACGAAACCAAGTTCCATTCCATCGATATCTTACTCTCTGAGCTTTTCAGGATACTGCTCTGGTTCAATCCATTTACCTGGTTGTTCTGCAGGGGTGTAAAAGAAAATATTGAGTTTGAAGTTGACCGGATATTGCTCTATCAAGGCATTGATTGCAAGGAATATCAATACAACCTCCTGAAGTTATCCTCCTGTAAAAATCAAATTGTTATAACCAATCATTTTAACTTGTCCAATCTAAAAACCAGAATCATCATGATGAACAAAAATCAATCTTCGAAATACGGCATCGCAGCCTATGTGCTTGTAATCCCGTTAATCTTATTGTGCATGGTTTTCAGCTATGCCTTCGCACAGAACAAACCAATTGCAGACACGCTTAAAACATTTACCCTTGTTCAGCAAAAGCCGGAAAAGGAATTAGACAAATCACTGGAAAAGGCATTGATATTATTAGACGGAAAAGTGGTGAAATATGAGGATGTAAAAGCTGAAAACATATACAGCATGAGTATTCTCAAGGGAAAAGAGGCAACAGCCATTTATGGCAAAAGAGGGAAGAACGGAGTGGTGCTGATTACCTCGAAGCAAAATGAACCGGAAAAGAAAACCGTGATCACTTACCGGATTACAGACAGTACCGGCAACAAAAATGCGAAACCGGTCATCATCATTGACGGCAAAGAGGTCAGCGAAAAGGAACTGAAAGATTTGAGTCCGGACGCGATTGAGAATATTGAAGTTTATAAAGACGGGATGTCGACTGCCGGGTATGGTGACAAGGGGAAAAACGGAGTAGTGAAAATCACCGTGAAGAAAAACATTTCAACGGGTCATGGTGAAGGATCCAATTTCTCTTATTCAACAAGTTCTTCAAGTACTGGAAATGGGAAAACCTTTACTGTTGTTGCCGACCAGAATGGTAAAAATAAAGGCGAGGGATCATCGACGGTTACGCTATCAGCTAATGGGGATAAAACAGTTACTGAAAAAACGTATGTAATAACGGATGATTCGGGTGAGGGTCATGAAAAACAATATGTAATCAGATCAACCCATGGTGCCAATGGTGAAAAGGGAACTGTAAATTCTTCAGAATCTACTTTTAAATTTCCGGAAGGCACCTTGATGATTGTGGATGGCAAGGAAGTTAGCCAGGAGGGAATCGCGAAGATAAATCCCCAGGACATTTCAACGGTAAGTGTGCTGAAAGGCAAAATGGCCACAGAACAGTATGGTGAAAAGGGTGCAAAAGGAGTTATCGTGATCACGACCAAGAAAAAATAACAGGAAAGATATTCGTTTTTAGTTTAATTCAATTTGCGCCTGGTGTAAAAACAAAAAAGCTGCCCTTTTGAGCAGCTTTTTATGTTTAATTTTCTTCTTTAGTATCTGTTACCTGCAGTACCCGGTTCAAATGGTGGCTGATTGGGTTTAGGGCAGGTTGAACGCAACCCGTCGATGTGTTCGAATAAGGTATCGTCAATAGGATTCCACATTGGATCCAGGACAAAATCGATCCCTTCACGACGGGCTAATTTGGAGGCAGAAACGAAATCTGCATCACCTGAAATAAGAACAATTTGTTGCACCTGTTTTTTAAAAGCCAGTGCAGCAACATCGAGTCCGATCTTGATATCCAACCCTTTTTGATGCAGTTCATAAAACACATCATTTTCCGTTACATCATTGATTGACATTCTGCCGTTTAGCAATTCTTTGGTAACGGTTGGTTTGATGAGCCAACTTCCGGTATCACGTAAAGAACCCATTCTAAGGGCTACTTTGCGTTTTTTCTTTAATTCTTCGAATAATTCCAGGCGGAATTTAGCTTGATCGGTTGCTTCAAAATTTATTACCTGACCGGTGATAGGATGGTGTACCCTTTTAGAGATCGGGTAGCAGTCATAATAAAAAATTCTGAATAGGAAGTTGTCGTTGCCAACATGTTTTAAGGCAACAGTGTAAAGATTCTTCGCTACTTCTGCAGCGGTATGGTCTTTCGAGTTTGGAAACACTTTGTAGTATCTCTTCAGGAAAAAGCCACCATCAATAAGGACAGCAACTGAAATGGGCAGACTCATAGTGTTTGGTAATTTAAGGGTGTATTTAAAACAATTGCTCTTGGGTCGGCATCCTCGCTATAATTTCGAAAAAACGAATTAAGAATGCGGAAACCAAGAGCGCTTTGTTTTTTTGTATTTAACAAAAATAAGTGATTGTACAAATAAAAGCAAATTTATTTGTGATTATTTTTAAAAAATACCAAAAAGCTGAATAATAGCAATTTAATACTTAAACCAAGACCCTATTTAGACTAATTATTGCTCCGTGACAAGTGGTGTGGACGGTATTTTCTCCCCCATTGTATCTGAATAATACGATTTTACCTTCGTGCGCAAATTATATTGCGAAGACATTACTTCTCCATAAGCTCCTGCCGAATGAATTGCAACTAAATCACCCCTTTGCGAAAGCGGAAGAGGAATGTCGGTTCCAAAACAATCAGACGATTCACAGATGGGACCCACCACATCATATTTCTGATCTGAAGCAGACATTGTCCTGGAAACGTTTTGAATTTGATGGTGGGCCTGATACAGGGCGGGCCTGATGAGCTCGGTCATCCCTGCATCCAGGATCAGGAAATTCCGGTCAGAGCTTTTTTTGGTGTAGAGCACTTTTGAGATAAGCGCGCCACTGTTGGCCACCAATGAACGGCCCAATTCAAAATGTACGGCCTGCCCCGGCCTTACTTCAAGCGACCGATGAAAGATATCAAAGTATTGGGCAAAAGGTGGAATAGGATTTGAGAAGGGATCTTCGTAGTCAACGCCCAAACCTCCACCCACATTTATAAATTGTGGCGTAAATCCATTTCCCGAAAAGTAAGTCGCCTGTATGTGGTTGATTGCTTTACAAAGTTTACTGAAAACATTCAGGTCGGTAATCTGGCTTCCTACATGAAAATGCAAGCCGACAAACGTAACTGCAGGTAGTTTTTTGATCTCTGCCATTACTTCAGCCAGATCGCCCTCCGCAATTCCAAACTTGCTGATGTTGATCCCGGTGGTGATGTAATGATGGGTATGGGCATCGACATTAGGATTGATCCGAAGCGCCACCCTTGCCGTCTTTCCCATCGAAAGGGCAATCTCATTGATTACCTGTAATTCCTGCAAAGACTCACAGTTGAAACAGAAAATATCTTTTTCGAGGGCAATCCTGATCTCGTCATCGCTTTTCCCTACGCCTGCCAAAACGACTGAAGAAGGGTTAAATCCGGAAGCAACAGCAGTCAGCACTTCGTTGCCACTTACACAATCTGCTCCAAATCCATAACTATGAACCTCAGAGAGTATTCGCTCATTGGCGTTGGCCTTAAGCGCATAATGCACGATAAAACCATATTTTGCAGCTTCCGCTTGCGCAGCAGACAGGGTTTTACGAAGAAGATCAATATCATAAAAGTAGAAGGGCGTTTTCTTTCTTTTTAGATTTTTGGTTTCCAGTCCTTGCATTTTACTTAAAAGATATGTGTATTTAACGATTTTAAGACCTCTGTCTTGTTCACTGTAGGGACAAGCAACGAAATGTTATTCTTACTGCCTCCGAAAGAGACCATCCTGACGGGGTAGCCATTCAGGGCGGCGGTTATTTTATTTAAAACTTTTGCAGACGCACCGGCTCCATTACCAACAACGGCTACAATGCTCATATTGTCTTCAACCACAACGGTACCCAAATCACTCAGTTCTTCAACAAGTCCTTTTAAATGATTCGTATGATCAATCGTAAGGGTGACCGCAACTTCAGAAGTTGTAATCATATCGATTGAAAGACGATGTTTCTCAAATACTTCGAACACCCTTCTCAGAAAGCCATATGCCAGTAACATACGACCCGAAATAATGTTGATGGCAATGATTCCATCTTTGGCGGCGATGGCCTTGACCTTATCGGGTTCCGATTTGGCGGAGATGATGGTTCCAAACGCAGCCGGATCGAAAGTGTTTTTCAATCTTACCGGTATTCCTGCTTCGCGGGCAGGTAAAACGCTGGCCGGGTGTAATATCTTGGCTCCGAAGTAAGCCAACTCTGCAGCCTCATCGAAAGAGAGGTAGTCAACAGGATAGGTGTTATCGACAACACGGGGATCATTGTTGTGCATGCCGTCTATGTCGGTCCATATCTGAACTTCATCCGCTTTAATTGCCTCACCGATTAGGGTTGCCGAATAATCGCTTCCACCCCGTTTCAGGTTATCGATTCCACCCTGCGGGTTGCGGCAGATATATCCCTGGGTAATGATGAGGTGCTTGTCGGAAGCCTTTTCGAGCAA
>JAUZOX010000195.1 GCA_030706265.1 Bacteroidota bacterium
AAACCGAACTAATAAATGATTAAGATACTGACAATCATAGGAGCAAGGCCTCAAATCATTAAGGCGGCAGCACTTAGCCGTGCTATTCGTGAATCATTCAGTGACAGGATTCAGGAAGTGTTACTGCATACCGGCCAGCATTATGATCAAAACATGTCAGAAGTCTTCTTTAAACAGCTCGGAATTCCGCAGCCGGATTATAATCTGAATGTTGGTTCCGGAGCCCATGGAAGACAAACAGCAACCATGATCAATGGAATTGAAGAGGTCTTGATCAAAGAAAAACCTGATTATCTTATCGTTTACGGAGATACGAATTCAACTCTGGCAGGGGCCATTGCTGCTTCCAAATTGCACATTCCCATTGTCCATGTTGAAGCCGGACTGCGGTCGTTCAATAAATATATGCCCGAAGAGATAAACCGTATCATGTGCGATCATGTTTCAACGATGCTCTTCTCCCCTACACTCTCTGGTATCCATAACCTGGAACGGGAAGGATTTAAGATGAACAATGCATCACCCTATACCATTGACAATCCGGGAGTATTTCATAGCGGTGATGTGATGTATGATAACAGCCTTTATTTTGCCTCTTTATCTGACAAACAGTCCAATATCATATCCGAACTTGATTTGCAAGGCAAACCGTTTATACTTGCCACCATCCATCGTGATAACAACACTGATCAGCCTGAACGGTTGAATGGCATTTTTGATGCCTTGTACCAGGTTTCAGCTCGGAAAGATATTACCATTGTATTGCCATTGCACCCGCGAACTGCAAAGCTGCTAAAACAGAATCTGGATCCGGTGTTGTATGCAAATGTGAAACATCATTCAAAAATACGGCTGATGTCCCCGGTTTCATTTTTAGATATGATCGCCCTCGAAAAGAATGCGACCATGGTGATGACCGATTCAGGCGGTGTTCAAAAAGAGGCCTTTTATTTTGGAAAGCCTTGCATTATCATCCGTTCGGAAACCGAATGGGTAGAAATTGTCGAACAAGGAGCAGGCATCATTTGCGATGCCAGTACCGCCCGCATCATGGCGGCAGCCTTTCATTTCATGGAAGGGGCGAATCCCTCTTTTCCAAATATCTTTGGCGACGGTAAAGCAGCCTGGTTTATTTGTGAACAACTTTTAATGAACATTTCGCGCTAATACGGTTATAAAAATTGCATCATATTGTCTTTAAAAGCAGTTAAAAGGCGCTGCAACTAAAATATTTCTGCTTAAGGTTTGATTATTTTAGAATAAATGCTACTTTTGCAATCCTTTTTTAGAGGAAATCTAATTATTTATTTTTAAACAAAACAACATGTCAAAACAGTACGAAACCGTTTTCATTATGACTCCCGTTTTGTCTGATGATCAGATGAAGGAAGCGGTAAGCAAGTTTGAAAAATACCTGTTGGAAAAAGGGGCTGAGATTATCTTAAGCGACAACTGGGGCTTGCGCAAGTTGGCCTACCCTATCCAGAAGAAGAGCACCGGATTCTATCATCTGATAGAATACAAAGCTGATGGTAAGATTATTAACGATTTTGAAGTTGCATTCAAACGTGATGAACGTATTCTTCGTTTTCTTACCGTATCATTAGATAAGCACGCTATTGCTTACAACGCCAAAAAGCGCCTTGCAAGAGAAGCTGCCCAAGCTAATAAGTCCAACGCTTAATTTAACTTCAAACAAAGATTACAATGGCTACAACAGGAAATTCAGAAATAAAATATTTGACTCCGATTGCCGTCGATATCAAGAAGAAAAAATACTGCCGGTTTAAAAAGAGCGGTATCAAATATATCGACTATAAGGATGCAGACTTTCTGCTCAAATTTGTAAATGAACAAGGTAAGATTCTTCCACGTCGTATTACCGGAACTTCAACAAAGTTCCAACGGAAGGTTGCACAAGCCGTTAAAAGGGCTCGCCACTTAGCATTGATGCCGTACGGAGCAGACTTACTTAAATAAGGAGGGTATAAACCATGGAAATTATTCTAACAAAAGATGTAACCAACTTGGGTTATGCCAATGATATTTTAACCGTAAAAAATGGTTATGCACGCAACTACCTTATTCCACAAGGATATGCAATTCTTGCAACTCCATCTAACAAGAAGATGGTAGCCGAAACCGTTAAACAACGTGCATTCAAAGCCCAGAAGATCAAGGCAGAAGCCGAAGACCTCGCCAAAGCCATCGAAGCAGTGAGCGTTCGTATCGGTGCAAAGGCAGCTCAAAATGGTAAAATTTATGGTTCGGTTAATTCACTTCAGATTGCCGAAGCATTAAAAGAACAACATGATATTGAAGTAGACCGTAAAAAAATCTATATCGACGGTGAGTCTGTCAAAGAAACAGGCGAATACGTTGCCAAGGTCAACCTGGCAAAGGATGTTACTGCCAATATCAAATTCGAAGTTTACGCTGAATAATTACGATTAGTTATTCATAATGATCCCGGTAAAGTTTACTTTTACCGGGATTTTTTTTCTTTACTTATGCTGTCAAAGAGCCGAATCAAACACATCTCCTCTCTTAAAATTAAAAAATACAGAGAACTGTATGGAGAGTTCATCGCTGAAGGGACCAAACTCGTTACCGAGCTGATCAGCAGCAATTATGAATCCATTTCGCTTTATGCCCTAAAAGAGTGGCTATCTGAGCACAAACTTCCAAACGACTTTCGCTCCGAAATTATTGAAGTCACCGAAGCCGAAATGAGCCGGATCACCTCTCTGTCTTCCCCCTCCCCCTGTCTACTGCATCTTAAGACCCAAAACCTTCCTTTTGATGTTTCTCTTGCCGAAAGAGAACTGATATTGATGCTGGATGATATTAAAGATCCGGGGAACCTTGGAACCATAATCCGGACTGCAGATTGGTTTGGATTTAAGCATATCGTCTGTTCATTAAATACCGTTGATCTTTACAACCCCAAAACCATCCAATCCACAATGGGATCCGTAGCCCGCGTCAACGTCAGTTACCAGGAACTCACCGCTATATTGGAAAAGGCCGGCACGAAAGTGCCCGTTTACGGTTCTTTGCTCGATGGGGAAAATATATTAAATAAAGAGCTGAGCAACAATGGCATCATTGTCATCGGCAATGAATCCATTGGCATCTCGGAAAAAATACGAAACCATATTAATGAGAAAATTTATATTCCGGCTTATCAATCTGCTGAATCCTTAGATAAACCGGAATCCTTAAATGCTTCAATAGCCAATGCCATCATCTGTTATGAATTTAGACGAAGTGAAATGAAAATAATGTAGTCATTAATAAACTTTTCAGTGGCTTTTTTGAATAGTTTTTATTATATTTGCAATCATTCACACTCATCTCTTAAAACTATTCAGCCGTGGCAGATTCAGTTTCATTGATAAACTATCATATAGAAGAGTTGAAAGATTTGGAAAATCTTTCTGAGAGAACAAAAAATGTCTGCATCGAAGACTCTTTGGATACGCTTTTCAAGCTAATCCAATACTATCAACGCAACAAGTCATTTTTATCCATCCGCAATTGTGGTCTAAAAACCAATAAAGAATTGATCGGGGTAGCTGAAAAGTATATCAGGCTATATAATATCGGCAAAAGTGATCTCGAACTCTCTTCCGACGCGCGTAAATTTGAAACACTTCGGTTTTACTGTTATACCAAATTTACAATTCCTTCTACAAAGATGGAGCCTTATAAGGATGAATTCCTCCATAAGTCTTTTCCTTTCTTCCGCTTCATATCTTTAATCATAGAACATCTCCTCAACGAACGTGAACGTTACATATTTGAACGCAATTTCGGTTTTCTCGACAGCTCAAAGAAATTAACGCTGCAATCGATCGGAGATAAATACGGCATCACCCGCGAACGTGTCAGGCAAATTGCACAGAAAATCCCTCAGAAACTCGAGAAAGCGCTCTCCTCTTTTGCAGGGGAATATGAAGGTTATTTTACATATAGCTTCAAAGTAAGACGTGACCTGCTGCTGATCGATGCTTCGGCTGCCGAAACCATGAACCAAAAAGAATCGTTGAACTTCTCACCCAAGTTTTATGCCTTTGCCTTTGGCATTCTGCAGCGCAAAAACTTATATGGCTTTCAGGATATTGAACAGGTAAATAAAAACTATTTTCTGGTTAACAATAAATATCAACCGCTGTTTGACTTTCAGGCTTTCTTTGATGACCTCACCCAAAGGACCGTTACAAGAATCGAGCAGACTTATTCGATCGATTTCGAAGAATATCTTAAACGGTTCGAACTTCAACCATTAGAAATTGAGGTAAAGGAAAAATTAAAATACATCTGCAAGAAAATTATCACGCTTGAATTCAAGGTGCCCATTGAAAGGAATCAGCTCCTATTTATCCGCAACACCCTGATCAAGCTTTCGGAATATATTACCGATATCCTGGTAACGGCCGGAAAGCCGATGCGCCTTGTCGACATTGCACGCGAGCTGAGAATAAAAAGTCCCAAAATGCCTCCCAATCTGGAATCGCTGCGTTCTACCATTTTAAGTATTCCTAATGTATCGGCTATAGGCAAAACCAGTACCTACTCACTCGATCAATGGAATAATGTGAAAACGGGTACGATAAAGGAAATTGTCAAGGAATATCTCAATATCCAGAATAAACCGATGCATATTACCGATATCACCAATTATGTCAACCAGTTCAGAAAGACATCGGACAAAAACATCTACTCTAATCTGAAACTGGATAAAAACAGATCCTTCATGTTTTTCAAGAAAGGATTTATTGGCTTGTCAGACAAGACCTACGGCCATCAGGACAAAAACGGACAATTGAGCATGCTATAAGAGCCGTTATAACTGCTCTTTTATAATCTTTCTGAAACCTGGAGAACAATTGGTCTTCAGGTTTCCTTTTTCATCCGAATAGATAAAATAAGCTTCCAGCCCTGGATTGCGTTTGATAAAATCCAAAGCCTTATCCATTCCCATTACCAGGAATACCGTGCCATATGCATCTGCCGTGATGCTGTTTTCTGCCAGGACCGACACAGCCAACAGGGTATGGTGAACAGGATATCCCGTAAAAGGATCGATGGTATGGGAATACTTGACGCCATTCCTGATAAAGTATTTCCGGTAATTACCCGAAGTGGAAAGGGCCCTGTTATCCAATGTAACCACCGCTTCGAGTTGCTGCTTCTGCAGACTGTCTTTTGCCGGTTTCTCGATGCCGACAGACCACTTACTTCCGTCCGGCTTCTGACCACGTCCCAAAACTTCACCGCCTACATCAATGAGATAATTTTTGATTCCTTTTGACTCTAAAAACCGGGCCAGTACATCGGATGAATATCCTTGTGCAATGGCATTAAAGTCAAGTTGTATATTTGGATTTTTTTTAATGACCTTTCCGTTGACCAGTTTGATTTTCTGATATCCAACATATTGCTTCAGGCTATCTACCCGTTTGGCATCCATCTTCATTTTGCCTTTTATACTGAACCCCCAGGCTCTGACCAACTGGCCTACGGTCAAATCAAACGCCCCACCCGATTTTTCGGATACCTCCATGGCTTTATTGAATACGGTTGTAAAATCCTTATCGGCTTTTACGGTGGGATCGTTATTGTTAAAACGGGAGATAATCGAATTGGGCTTGTATATCGAACACGAAGAGTCGAATTTTTTTAATATCACGTCAATGGAGTCCTGAAAATTCCTT
>JAUZOX010000196.1 GCA_030706265.1 Bacteroidota bacterium
ATTGATGATATGATAACCAAATTGTGACTCGGCCAAAACGACATCCCCAACTTTACCTCTCACACAGGCATTATTGAAAGCCGGTACCATCGAGCCGTCATTGAACCATCCCAAATCGCCAAGGTTAGTTTTAGCCGATGGATCATCGGAATATTTCATGGCCAGCATACCCAGTTTCTTGGGGTCTTTTTTAATGGCGGTCAACAAACTGTCAGCAAGTTTTTTAGCAGCATCCTTTGTGCGTTTGCCACCGGCCTGTGCACCCTCAAAAGTGAGTAAAATATGGCTGGCTTTCAGGGAGTCGGGACGGGATTGTGCATCAACGACCTTGGCCATTGTATACATATCGCTTTCAATGAAAGGAGCGATAAACGTTCCGGGAGCACTGCTGAATGCGAGGGTATCCAGACGACCGGGTAAGACCCCTTTCCTGATCCAGCTGCTGTCATAACGGGCATCCGAATTTGTATTTACAAAATTGGGAATATCCTTGGACTGTTGAAAATCAGAATAAATTTTTTGAGTTTCATCGGTGATACTCTTCATGTCGGCTTCAGATGGTTTAACATCGTAGACTACATAATCGATATCGCGTGAAGCTTCTTGTTCAAAGCGGTTTTTGTTTTCCTTATAATACTTCTGATAATCGTCATCAGTAAGTTTTATTTGCTTGTCGGGAATAGTTTCATAACGAAGTCCTATGGAACTGAGGCTGACATGTTCATAACGAGCAAGGTATTCCTTCTTTGCAAATGCTTTGGGGACGTAATATGAATTTGCAATCAGGGCCTGATACTTCTCAGCCAGACGTGAATCCTTGATTTGCTTTTCAATCATCAAGAAGCGTTGTCGCATTGTAGGATCAACCTTGTCCAGATTATCGACGAACTGTTTAACAGCTTTGGGATCAAAACGTCCGGTTTTGGGATCGGTAAAGTTTTGAACGATATACGGATGAGGGTTTTTCCCTGTAATCATATCGTCCATTTCATCTTTGCTTACATCAATACCAAGTTTATCGTATTGTGTCTGCATAATCAACTCTGATACCATCTGATTCCAGACAGATTCCCGAATGTTGAAACTCTCAGCTGCCGGTATATTCGCATTGCCCGACATTTGTTTGCGCATCTCGGTTGCTTCTTCAACTTTCGAATTAAATTCCGTAGCACGAATTTTATCACCATTAACTTCACCTACATAACTTGAAGCCGAGCGGTTTTTCCCTGTAAAACTACCAACGACAAAAGCCAATAGAGCAAAACCGACTATACCTATAACCAGTTTGGAGTGTTTCTGAATAGAGCCAATAATAGCCATTTCTTATTATATTTTAAAAAAGTAGACAAATTTACAATAAAACTGATATCCCCAAAATAAAAAATACGTTCTTTAGAATTCCTTTACATAAAAAGTACCGGCCGGATGGATAATATTGTACCTGGAAAGGTCTTCGCTTGCATTGAAGCCGCCGGCATTCACGATTTTCTCGGGAGTAACCACTCTGACCGCTACATCGCCATAAACCATCTTCCGGTTTCGATCCCAAAACATTTTCTCGGTTTCGATTCTGATTTTAGCCTCCTGGTTCACGATGATGACATTCCCTTTTAACTCGATGATGCCGGTTGCATCATGGCTAAGGGCATAGTTTGCCCGTGCATTCCCTTTTTGATGTTGAAGCGAATCATAGAAAACAGCCATAAACCCTTTTGGAAACTCCGTCTTTTGCTCCGGCTGATCAAATTTTCTCATCTCGGGACTCTGCATGGTGTATACCAGTTTGCCATTTTCTGTATAATTGACTTTTAAAGTAATGGCCAATTGACTGGGCGAGGTATCGATTTTGGTTATTTTGTTCACCTGCTTGATGTCGTTTTCGGCACACGAAAACATTGTCACGACCAAAGCAACAATGGCGACAATAATGATATTATGGGCGTTTTTATTCGTCATCATTTTGTTTTTTCTAAGTTTGAACGAACAATCGTGGTTTCATTAATCCAACATCCGACCAAATATTTGGATCCTATTTTCAGCTTCCCGTTCAAAAGCATTTGCTTTGTAGGAAAGTTACGGGAATATTGTGTAATCAGCTTGTTAACCGTTGATTCGAGCTTAGGATCCGTTTTTTTAGCCTGATTCAGTTTATCCACCGCGCACCAAAATGCGGCCCGGATGGTCACATTGTCGCCGCCACAATCCAAAGCGCTTTGTGCATAACAATCGGCTATTAGCATATAGGGCTCACCGTAACCGGATTTGAGCTGAATGGCCTTTAATGCATTGGCACGGGCGTTTGTGTAATCTTTGGAATCGGCATAAATAACGCCAAGATAATAGTGGCACTTTGCCTTCGAAACGTCATCCTTCACTTTACCGGCGACATCGGTTAAACAGGTTACCGCCTGCGGGATATTTTTACGCTTGAGATACTCGCGTGCAATTAAAAATGCGGTATTGGGGTCAGGCCCCATTGCATTCAGTCTTTCCAGCGAGAACAGATACAATGAATCATCGGTGCATCCATTCCGAAACAGGACTTCTGAAACCCTTTTCAACAAAACCGGATCATCGGGTTTAGCCTTTAGCCTCGGTGCGAAGATGGTTGCGTAATCACTGCATTTCAACAAGGGTAAAATGCTTTTGTCCGCCATTTTCTTAAGCTGGGTCCATTTTTGAATTTCGGCCTGGCCGGCTGTATTGTTTATATGGTCATCAATGATGGATTCAGCCTGATTAAACAATTCTGCCATCTCATCATTGGTAATCTTTCCCGATTTAAAGCTGGCAATTGCAGCTCTGTAATAGTTGATAAGGGTTGATTCTTCGGTGTTGTCTTTTTGAAGATCGACAGTGCGTTTCAGCATGCCGTAAGCTTCAAACGAACGGGTCGAATCCGCATTCAGCAGATCATTGGCTTTGCTGGCAAGATGCCGTCCCTCGTTACCGAAATATTTTATCCGCGTGTCGTAAATCATGAACAAGGTATCTACCAGCCTTCTCTTGATGGCACTGTCCTTTTCAGCCTGGATAAAACTGTTGTACATATTGGCGCCATTGATTAAGATGTTTTCGGTAGCACGGGGGCAATTATTAAAAACATATCGCCAGTGGGGCAGCGCGTCCTTGTAATTCTTTTGCCGGTAAAATTCACGGTAAAGGGCAAGATTGGTGACACAGCTTATGCTATCCTTGCCATACCGGGAAACGATGGACTGTGCATTTGTTTGATCAATCCCCCAAAATATCAGTAGGATCAATAAAGCCGATACAAATGATCCAAATCTTCTACTCGTCATTTGCAAACAATTTGAATTTTAAAGGACCTGCAAAAAGAACCTGATATCAGAATTGATCTTTACATTGAATTGAAGAAAATGACGGATCATTCATTAAGGAACAGCCGGCCCCTTCACACTGTGTATGATCTGGCTTCGGTTAGTAATATTTTTGCTTTCTGAACCAGAAATCGTAAAGCGACATACTCACCGAAAAACGGAAATAATCTTCTTTGATAAGATTCGCGTCGGTTGTACCCCTTCCTCCGATCTCAATGCCAACATTGACTATTCCTTTTGAGATATCGGTTTGTGATTTTCTGATAGGAAATCCTGCGCCAAAACTAACGCCAAAGTCATTGATTTGTTTTCCGTTCAATTGCAGATAGGTATTGGTATAAGCAACCCCAAACCGATATTTTACCCTTTTAAAATAGTTATTATAATCGTTGGGATTGGGGGTTAATTGAATTCCGAATGAAGCCCGCAAGCTGTTTTTAAGGGAGTCATTCCTGCCAAACATATTCATTTTTGCCCAATTCTGCCAGTAGACATCGGCAGCAACCAGCCATTTTTCGTCTTTCTCCAATGAAAAACCTCCGCCGATCGACTTGGGCATCCCGATTTTCCCATTGACCGTTGAGGATTGATCAAGCTGATACAACACTGTTTCCGGATCGGAAGGACTCACCATGTTGGTGACGGTATCGCCCGAAGCATTGATATTCATTGCCGGCGTATATACAAATCCCAATGTCAGATGTTCATCGCTCTTAATCCTGGCGGTATACTGTAAACCGAAATTAAAATTAAAATCGTTGAATTTTACCGTGGTGGTCTGGCGATAGCTCTTGGAATAAGTCAGTTCGGGAAAATAAGAGGTGCTGTTACGCCTGATTGTTCCGAAAAGATAATCTGCGTTTACACCGATGGAAAGATTATGGCTGATATAAAATCCCAAACCAAAATAAACCTTATGAATACCGCCACTGCCATCATAAATATTGTTTACGGTCGTGGTACTGTCGGTATCGGGATAAATCATGAGTGTTTTCGACTCAGAGATTTTATATCCGACACTGCTGAATGGCATTAAACCAAAACTGGCTTTAAGCCTTCTTGTGATAGGAAAACCAAACAACACCGTTCCTATTGAAGAATAGGTTGCATTCTGACTGGCCGTAAGTGTTTTCAGGGTGGAAGATTGAGCATATAAACCACCATCGAAGACAAAGGAGGTCGTATCTAAAGAAGCATAAGAAGCCGGATTCGAATGGTTCACGTAATTAGCAGACCGAATGCCTAAAGAAGTTCCGCCCAGTGCCATGAAAAAAGGGGAATTATCTTTGTCGAGGTCACCGATTCCATATCGCGAATAAGGAGAACCTATCCGAACCTGTGCAAATGCATTGACAGTACAGGTGATAATGAGCGCTGTGGCAAGTATGTGCCTAATGAGTTTTCTTTCCAAAGTTATAAGCTAATAGTTGGTTCAATCCTGATATTACAATATTTGGGATTGCAAAGATGCTATTTTTTAAACTTTTATCAAAATATTTCATATCGCCCCCGCTCAAAATAACCACTAACTGGTCATAATGATTGTTAAATTTTTCGATCATACCATCAATCTCAGCTCTGGCGGCATTCACGACTCCGGAAAGGATGCACTCCTCCGTGGTCTTCCCGGTCAACGGGGTTTCTTCCCGAAGATCGACCATGGGCAACTTTTGGGTAAAACAATGCAACGCCTTTAAACGCATCGTAAGCCCCGGTGCAATGGCCCCTCCCAGGTACTCCCGGTCGCGTGTCACCAAATCATAGGTTATGGCCGTCCCTGTGTTGACGATCAGGACGTTGCGATACGGGAAAAACACAGAGGCAGCCACAGCAGCCGCCAATCTGTCGTAGCCCAGTGTTGCGGGAGAACGGTACAGGTTTTTTAAGGGTATGGGGGTCCCGGCCGTAAGCAGCAAAAACCTGAAATGCGATTCCAGATAATGGATGAATTCCTGATCAGATTGCCGCACCGTGGAAAGGATGGCCTCATCGGGCCTGGCCATCCCACTCTGTTTTAAAAACAATTCAAGAGCCTCAGCCGTGGGTTGTTGCAGATAGGTAACGGCCAGCGGTTCCGAATCTTCAAACAGGGCAACCTTGGCGAGTGTATTTCCAATATCGATAATGAGACGCATGATGAAGCTCGATTTTTTAGTCCGTTTATTTTCAATGCTAAACGGAATGCAAAATTACATTATGCATGAATTCAAAAAATAATTAATCGATTATTTTTGAAATCCCAAAACTTCTTGTACCTTTGCACCTCCAATATAGGCGGTACCATAGCTCAGTTGGTAGAGCAAAGGACTGAAAATCCTTGTGTCCCCGGTTCGATTCCTGGTGGTACCACAACAAAGCCAGATAATCAAGGTCTTA
>JAUZOX010000197.1 GCA_030706265.1 Bacteroidota bacterium
CGGAGCAATAAATTGATTGATAAAGCGGGTTCTTTCAACCGACGACTCCTGAAGTTTCGTTACGATTGCACCGTATATTTCGGGTTCGGTAAACTTCAACGCCAGGTCCTCCATCTCGCTTTTAATGGCATATAATCCAAGACGATGGGCAAGAGGAGCAAAAATATATAAGGTCTCAGAGGCTATCTTCAACTGTTTATCACTCCGCATCGATTCCAGGGTCCGCATATTATGAAGCCGGTCGGCCAGCTTGATCAACATCACCCGTGGATCAACCGACAGGGTCAACAACATCTTCTTGAAATTCTCAGCCTGACGCGAGGGATTGCTGTTATCCGAAATTTCTTTGACCTTGGTCAATGCATCAATGATTCTGGCAATGTCCGAGCCAAATTGCTTTTCGATATAATCGAGAGAATAATCGGTATCTTCGACCACATCATGCAATAAGGCACAAATGACGGCCGTCTCGCCTAAACCGATCTCAGAAACCACAATGCGGGCGACTTCAAGAGGATGATAGATGTAAGGTTCCCCTGTCTTACGGCGCATGTCCTTATGGGCATCTACCGCCAAAAGAAATGCCTTGCGTATACCACGGATTTCCCTGGATTGATTATCAGGATGATACACCTTTAGAAGCTTGCGGTATCTCCGCAAAATTTCTTTTCTTTCGGCTTCCTGATCAATCACATAAGTCATTTTGTGCGATATTTAGCGTAGCGCATTCTCTACAAAATTAGTGATAATTTAACTAAGTTTGGCAATCATTTCGATTGAATTACTTTCAATAGCAATCGCACTAAAAATTGATTATTTTTGTTGTATTCAGAAAGATTTCATAATGAAAAAATCACTATTAGTTTTTCTCGCCCTATTAGCATGGGTTCAGGTGTTTGCAACACATCAACGAGCAGGTGAAATAACATATCGGGTAGTTCCCGGAAAAGGAATTCTCACATATGAAATCACAATTGTAACTTATTCTTATTCTCCGAGTCCTGCTGACAGGGATTTTCTCACATTAGATTTCGGAGATGGGACCCAGGATACGGTATTTCGTATCAACGGCCCTGCCGGTGTTAATCCTGCCGGCACCTACTGTAACCACCTGGGCGAAATAGTTGCTCCTGACATCAAGAAAAACATCTATATAAAAAACCATACCTATGCCGGAATGGGTGTCTTTAAAATCTCTCTTACCGACCCCAACCGTAACTATGGTATTTTGAATATTCCCAATTCGGTAGAGGTCCCCTTGTACATTGAGACGATGCTTACGATTAATCCCTTCATTGGCGCCCACAGTTCGCCTCAACTCATTTTACCACCTATCGACAACGGGTGCGTCAACAATGTATTCAGACATAACCCCGGAGCTTATGATCCCAACGGTGATTCACTATCATACAAACTTGTGGTGTGCAGAACCACCGGAGGGGTGAATATCCCCGGATATAAATATCCCAATCAGGTTGACCCTAACAATCCCGGAACCTTTACGATCGATCCCAAAACCGGCGATATTACCTGGGATAAACCCACCCTGCAAGGGGAATACAACTTTGCCTTTTTAATTGAAGAATGGCGCAACGGGGCCATGATAAGCTATGTTACCCGCGACATGCAAGTCACGATTACCAACTGTACCAACAAAGCCCCGTCTATCGATCCTGTTCCTGACCATTGCGTGAAGGCCGGCAATTCGATCAGTTACAAAGTTAGTGCCCATGACCCTGACAATGTGAATATCACCCTCACAGCTTCGGGCGCTCCATTCTTACTACCCAATAATCCGGCCACCTTCACTCAAAATATCAAAGGGTTAAAAGACGTGACCGGCACCTTCACATGGAATACTGCATATAACCAGGTTCAGAAACGGCCTTATCAGATTTATTATAAAGTATCCGATAATCTTACTACTCCCCTGACCGATATAAAATCGAATTTCATCACCGTAATAGCACCCCCTCCGACAAATCCTTCAGCAGTGGCAATCGGAAGAAATATCAGGGTAAGTTGGGATAAAACAGTCTGCCCGACCGCTTCGGGCTACAACATATACAGGCGGACCGGCCATTCAGGCCTCGTCCCCGACACCTGTACGCAGGGCGTACCTGACGGATCCGGTTATGTACTTATCGGAACGGTTCCGGACATCAATACGACCTCTTTTACGGATGATAATAAAGGGAAAGGGCTTTCGCACGGATTGACTTATTGTTATGTGATTACCGCCATCTTCCCCGATGGTGCAGAAAGCTACCCTTCTGCCGAAACTTGTGCTTCATTGGTTAAAGATCTTCCAATCATCACCAATGTCAGCATCCTGACGACCAGTTCACCGGGTAAAGTCTCGGTTGCATGGTCAAAGCCAACGCAAATCAATGCCAATGTTGCACCCGGACCTTACAAATACCTCATTTACAGATCGAATGACCTGACAGGTTCCTCATTTGCCCTGATCGATTCTACGGCAACGATCAATGATACGACCTATACGGATCTTAAAGCTCCAACGGCGGCTTCACCGGTCAGCTACCGCCTGGAATTAATCAACCTCACTCCCGGAAACCGGTTTAGCATCGGATTTTCAGAAACAGCCTCATCGGTTCGCCTGATCGTAAATCCCGGCAACAAGCAACTGACGCTGAACATGCAGTTCAATGTTCCATGGAACAACTATAAATATGTTATTTACAGGAGAAATCCTTCGACCTCACAACTCGACTCTATCGGAGTCTCGACAACCCCGGCCTACACCGACCTGAATCTGGTCAACGGTCAGAACTATTGTTATGTTGTAAAAGCAATTGGCACTTATGGATCTTCGGGACTCATTGATCCGCTGATCAATCTTTCGCAGGAAGCCTGTGGTTCACCGTCCGAAAATGTAGTCCCCTGCCCTCCCACCCTGGCCCTTGAAACACTTTGTTCTTCCCACCAGAACAAGCTGACCTGGAATAATCCCAATTCAACCTGTCTGGATAAACAGATCAACAAATATGTCCTGTTCTATGCCTTGCAGGATAACCAACCCTTTACCCGCATCGATTCAACGCTGAGTGCAAATGATACGGTTATTCTGAATGCGCCTAAAAACGGGATTGCCGGATGTTATGCGGTTGTTGCGGTCAACAGCAAGGGAGTCGAAAGTGCAAAAAGCAACATAGTGTGTGCGGATGTCAATGCCTGTCCTCAATATCGCCTGCCCAACGTATTCACTCCCAATGGGGATGAATACAACGATAAGTTCAGGCCCTTCCCGGGATATTCGGTCTTGAAAGTGAATATGCATATCTTCAATCGCTGGGGCGAGATGGTATTCGAAACCACGGATCCTGAAATCAACTGGGACGGTAAGTCGAGGACCACCAAAAAAGATTGTGCATCCGGTGTTTACTTCTATACTTGCGAGGTATATGAACAGGATTCATCCGGAAAAGCACAAAAACGGATTTTAAAAGGAGCAATTGAGTTGCTCAGGTAAACAAAAAAAGACCGCCATAAAGACGGTCTTTTTTTATTTATAGAATTGATTTTTCAGATTAAGCAACAGTACTCATGTGAGCAATCAGTTGGAGCACTTTGTTTGAATAACCCCACTCATTGTCATACCATGATACAACCTTAACAAAATTAGGATTCAGCATAATACCTGCTTCGGCATCAAAGATGGAAGTACGGGCATCGCCGATGAAATCACTTGAAACGACAGCATCTTCGGTATAACCCAAAATACCCTTCATTTCACCTTCCGAAGCAGCCTTCATGGCAGCCTTGATTTCTTCGTATGTCGTAGCTTTTTCCAAACGGCAAGTTAAATCAACCACAGAAACATCGAGTGAAGGAATACGGAATGACATACCGGTGAGTTTACCTTTTAATGAAGGAATAACTTTGGTAACGGCCTTAGCAGCACCTGTTGATGAAGGAATGATGTTGCCTGCAGCAGCACGGCCACCGCGCCAGTCTTTCATTGACGGAGCGTCAACGGTCTTCTGGGTTCCGGTTGTAGCATGAACCGTAGTCATTAAACCTTCAACCATACCGAAATTATCGTTCAATACTTTGGTAATAGGAGCAAGACAGTTCGTAGTACAGGAAGCATTGGATACGATTTGCTCACCCTTGTATTCTTTATGATTTACACCACATACAAACATTGGGGTATCATCCTTTGAAGGAGCTGACATTACAACACGCTTTGCACCAGCCTCAAGGTGTGCCTGGCAAGCTTCCTTTGTCAGGAAGAATCCGGTAGATTCAACTACGTATTCTGCGCCAACTTCAGCCCAATTCAAATCGGCTGGATTTTTGCAGGCAGTAACACGGATTGCTTTACCATTTACAACCAACTTACCGTCTTTAACTTCGATATCGCCTTTAAACTGACCATGTACTGAATCGTACTTCAGCATATAAGCTATGTAATTAACATCAATAAGGTCGTTAATGCCTACTACCTCGATGTCGTTGCGTGTTTGAGCGGCACGGAACACTAACCTTCCGATGCGACCAAATCCATTGATACCAACTTTAATTTTTGTCATAATTGAAAAATATTTAATAAACTGTGATCATGTAATACATAGAAATTCAACCATCAAATCCAACAATGCCGTGCACCCTAATATATATATCGCAATATTTAGATTCGCAAATACTAAGACATTCAAATTTTTAAGACCTTCAATAATTACCTGATTTTACAAATACAAATATACGTATAATTTTTTTCTTTGTTAATTGGCAAACATTAAAAAGAAAACCGATTTGCGTAAATTATTCTAAACATAAAATAGGAGGCCTTGTTTTGTTACCGCTTTTTTATCGTGCATTCCTTTCCCGAAATTCCACGGTCACAGCGATGATCCTACCCATGGCCACGTAAAAATTCATTAATTTTTTACTATTTTTGCAAATGATGAAGAATATCAGGAATTTTTGTATCATTGCTCATATCGACCACGGGAAAAGCACCCTGGCCGACCGTCTGTTAGAATATACAGGCACTGTCACGGCACGCGAACAACAGGATCAGGTGCTCGATGATATGGATATTGAGCGCGAACGCGGCATTACCATAAAGAGCCACGCCATACAAATGGATTATATGTATGAAGGCGAAAAATTTGTTTTAAACCTCATCGATACTCCGGGGCACGTCGACTTTTCATATGAAGTATCCCGTTCAATTGCCGCCTGCGAAGGCGCGCTCCTGATTATTGATGCCACTCAGGGCATACAGGCACAAACCATCTCGAACCTCTATCTGGCCCTGGACCATGATCTGGAAATCATCCCGATCATGAATAAAATGGACATGGATTCGGCCATGCCACTCGAAGTGGAAGACCAGATCGTGGAACTGCTGGGATGTGATCCTGATGACATCATCAAGGCCAGTGGTCGCACCGGCATGGGGGTCGAGGAAATCCTGACCGCCATTATCAAGCGGATCCCGCCGCCGAAGGGAGATGTGAACGCACCGCTGCAGGCCCTTATCTTCGATTCGGTTTTTAATAGCTTCAGGGGTATCGTTGCTTATTTCCGTATTTTCAACGGTCAGATAAAAAAAGGCGACCTCGTCAAGTTTGTCAACACCGGAAAAGAATACAATGCCGACGAAGTGGGAATACTCCGCTTGATTCAAAAGCCCGTTGATACTTTGTATGCAGGTGATGTAGGTTACATCATTTCAGGAATCAAA
>JAUZOX010000198.1 GCA_030706265.1 Bacteroidota bacterium
AAAAATAACGCTAAAAGAAATGATGCCTGTCCCTGGCATCTAGTGATTTTATACGTTGATGACAAACACCTGAACGCCATTTGCACAAGCCCATTTATATGCTCCATTTTCCCGGAACGATCATTTAAAAGACAGATCACCGGATAATGGAATATAAGCGTATCAGCCCCTTCCTCTTTTCCATGCCGCACCCACGGCTGACGCCTGCCCTTAAGATATGGCATATTTGGTGCATACCCCATGCATATCCGGTGCATATCGGGGTACAGCTACTGGATCAGCACCGGGTTACTACAGGATATACACCGGATATGCACCGGGTTAAAGGCAGCGGTCAGGCTTCGAAAGTACATGAAAAAGGCGGAGAATCTGATAATGGTATTTGCTTCTTCGAATCCGATTTCCCGGCACTACTCATATCCCCAAAACAATAACTGGTTCACGCTGTTGCCATGAAATCTTCTACAGTCAAAGATAATACTTTCTCGGGGTCCTGTTCGATTTTTTGAAGCGTTTTTGATATGATTTTTAAATCTTTAACTTACCGGCAATCAATAACGGCTGTAATATTCCATTAAAAGCAACAACAGAACTGTTGGACCAGTTAAAAATGAGTTGATCTTTTAGCGATGGACAAATAAAACACTAAATTTTAACATTTTAAATCACTTCACTTCTTTTAGCCCAATTTGTCATCTGCATGATATGTCCATTCCCAAAAGACCTCTTTCATACCTGCTTTCTCAACAGGGCAGTGCGGTCAAAATCAAGAAACAATCATATTTTGCCGCAATAAATTGTAGGCAACCGATTGCATTTATGTAATTTCAAATCGATATTTTTACACTCCCTGGTTTGCGTTTATATAGACACTCCTTTTGCGTGCAAAACTTACATTTATACTGGTGGAATTTGATGTCTTTACCGACACCGATAAAACCACTGATTGATTTTATCGGTTGCATGAGTGCCGATTCGGTGAGTGTAACCCCACAGAAATTCCTGGGCAGGAGTTCGAAAAGCTGATGTTGTTCCGCAACATTCCAGCTGCAATAGCCGGGACTAAACCGGTTGGAGACCATAAGATTTTGCTTCTGGTATGTCTTTCGGAGCTGATCCTGTATCCTGTCCATGGCGGTTTCAACAACCACATTGGCAAGGGATTCTATCAGGAACCCCTTTAAAACATCGGTTTTGTACTCGGCTTTGGCGTAATCGCATAGCGGTTTCCCGGCGGTGCAGGTGAAAACAATGATCTTATCCGAATGCTTCAGTTCGTTGAAAACGATGTTGCCTACCTTAAACTCATTGGAGTTTACCCTAACCGTTTTGTTTTTATGATCAAAGGCAATATTCCCCGTTTCAATGTATCCTCCCTGTATTCCCGAATAATCGTTTAAACGCAAAAACTCCTGCCCCAAAAGATCAACATAAAATTGTTGGGAGTCATCTTCGGTTCCTCCATGTAGATTCTTAACCACTTCTTTTTTTGAAATGGTCAAGTCCTTGAAGGCAAAATTATAGATCGTAGGATTCATTAATTGTAGTTATTTTTTTAGCCGAAGTTTGATGATGAAATCCATGCCGCTATTGCCAGTGTTTGCAACAATTAAGCATAATATTTATTTTATGCTGTATGGTTTTTTCATAACCATTGACGCTTAAAACGTCGCACTCGCTACCCAGGATGAAGGGATGGCCGGTTTCTTTCATTTTAACGAGCAATTCGTTAGACAATTCCTCCACTCTTTCCGGACTGATGGTTTCATCCATAAAAAATTGCTTTGTGGGAAGGTTACCAAAAAGCACAATATCCTTGGGGACAACCGAAACGGCGTGCCAAAGTCTAACGGGGCTTCCCAGACTCAGGATAACAGGATGAAGCGTCGAAATCTTTTTAAGCATTAAAGGTGTAATATCTCCACAATCGTGAAAGATCAAATCCACATCATGCGCTGACATGATTTTTTTTAATCTTTTATGGATCGAAATCACATACCGATCGAATATGTCGGCTTCATCCTCCATCATTACGTCGGGGGAAATGTATATTTTATTGGCTGCGGGCTCGCAGATGCAAATGGCTTGAGCACCTGCTGCTATTTGCATCCGGATATATTGCGAGATAATAAGTTCAGCCAATTGCAATACGATTTCGACATTTCTTACCGATGCATCATCAGAAGGCTCTTCGCCCATAGCTGCCAGAAACACCGGCGTTATTGGCTCTGTGATGAGTTTGGTCATTAACGAAAACGGACCGATGCACATACCAACCGTTAGCTTATCGGAATTTTCAGCCACATACCGCAAAGCATCACAAGTCGCCTTAACACGAGCAGTGCTCTTGGTTTCAAGCTTTTCTTCGACTTGCAAAATGATGCTTTCATCGATATTACGATCAAAATGAAACTTTTCGATTTTTGATTCTTCGATGCCCAACAGGGTGAGCAACCACTGCTTTTCCAAAGACAGATCCATAAACGGAAATGCAAGTGGCAGGTCATACCGGTCAGCAGATTCTAATATAATCTTTCCTAATTCAACCCCGTTGTTTAAGAGCGCTTCAGGATTGGCTTTTTCCTTTAGTACCAAATCGGTTGCTAAAACCATTCCGGAGCCCTTACGTGCCAAATCAAGATAAAAACTTCTATTCATTTGTCTTTATTTATGATTAAAATTTCCTATTTGAAGTTCAACATCGTTTGAATACCTCACTGTCACAAAGAGATGCGGTCTATTCTACCATCCGATTTAACAGGGCTACAGCTCCTTGTGGAGAAGGAGAGTAACCTGAGGCGCCTATTTTATCTGAGAACGCTTGTGAAAGTGGAGCTCCACCAACCAGTATTTCCTGAGCAGGAAACTTTGATTTAATCTCCTTGACGATCATTTCCATGTTTCCCATGGTTGTTGTTAGCAACGCAGAGAGGCCGATCACACAACCCGGATTTTTTTCAATTGCGGAAAGAAATTTATCGGGCTTCACATCGACCCCCAGATCAACGACTTCCCAGCCGGCACCTTCAACTGTCATGGCTACAAGGTTTTTGCCGATATCATGCAAATCGCCAAAGACTGTTCCTATCACAAAAGTGCCCTTTCTTTTTACCTCACCCGAGTTAAAAAAAGGTTTCAAATGAGCCATACCTGAACTCATGGCTTTTGCTGCCATAAGCATATTGGGAACATAAGCCTTTCCGGCACTAAACTTATCACCAATGATGCTCATCCCTTTTACAAGTGATTCCAATACCTGTTCGGCTGATATTCCACTCTCTAGTGCTTGCTTTGTTAATTCATCGGCTCCGTCTTGCCCTTTCATTTGGGGTGGGAAAGGTGATACTTTATTAATCTTTCCTAATTCGACACATTCTGTGAGCTTTTGCAATAATTCTGATTCCATTATATTTTTATTTGGTAAAATAGTTAAACACTAAAGTTTTTTCTGCATATTGGAATATTCCAATATTATTCTTAATTCAATCTGTCCATTGAGGCTCTTACCGGTTGGGGTAAAATCAAAAACTTCAATGTTATATCGGATTTATACTTTTTTGAACTAGCAAACACAAAAAAGCCTGATACTTCAAGAGCCCTCAATTTATCCCTGTTGTGTCCATTTAAGATTATTGAATCTTTACCAGATGAAAAGTGCATTTTAACACTTTCATCTGGCAAAGAAGAACAGGGTGCTTAAATCTTAAGAAAATCTTTCAATACATAATCTGTCCCATATGGAAATCGCTGCGGGCGTGAAAGCATCTTATTGGCTTCGTCATCATTGATAAATTTTTCCCTCAAAGGATCCCAATAAAGTTTACGTTTAAGCTTCATTGCAATATGACTCAAGAGGCATACCGAATTTGAACGATGTCCGACTTCGACAGGTGCGATGGGTTGTTTTCTTGAAACGATGCAATCCAGCCAGTTACGATGTTGTTCGGGGCTTTCATACAAATGGATTTCATTTTCACCAATCACCGATTCCAATATTTTGGGATTATCAGAATCAATGGCCTTCAACTCTTTTCCAGGATTGGTCGGATCGCTTGCCGTGATTTTCACAGCCCCTCTTGATGCAAAGATCCAACCTTCATCGCCGACAAATTTAACTCCGTTGGGATTCGTACCTCCGGCTATGATGGTAACCCCGTTTGCATATTTTGCCCGAATATCGAAATCGCCATGGACATCCCATAATCCGCTCTTGGGGAATTCGGCAGAGCCTTCAATTTCGACAGGTCCTGTATATTCTGTTCCCATGCCCCAATGGGCAATATCAAAATGATGAGCCCCCCACCCTGTTATCATTCCGGCTCCAAATTGTTCACAACGCAGCCATCCCGGTCTTTCAGTCAGGCTGTTTTGAGGATGAACCCGGTTCTCGGTATAATAGGCCAATGGGGTCGATCCCAACCACATATCATAATTCAGATTAGGGGGAACCGGCATTTCAGGTTCAACTTTTCCGGAAGGATCGCCGGGTAGACCAATATAAACCGTATGCAGTCTGCCGATACGTCCATTCAGAACCAATTCGCACGCTTTTTTAAATTGCGGATAGGGACTCATCGAACGTTGTTGACTGCCAATCTGCAGGATACATTTTGTCCGGTGAATTACATCGCTTAGCTGGCGGCCTTCTTTAATGGTAAGCGAAGTCGGCTTTTGAAGGTAAATATCTTTTCCAGCCATTGCAGCTTCAATAGCAGGTTGGGCATGCCAGTGATCAGGTGTGGATATGATGACGGCATCGATATCTTTATTCAACAGCATTTCACGATAGTCACCATACGTTTTAACATTAATATAGTTCTGACTGCCTGTTTTTCCGTTATAGAATTTCTCAATAAACTGTTTGCCCAAAGCTACCCGTTTTGAATCGAGATCGGCAACTGCAATAACTCTGGCAATATCGTTTTTAAATATTTCGGGTAAGTCATATGTGGAACTGATCCGACCAAATCCGATTTGGGCAATGTTGATTTTATTACTTGGCGCATTTTTCCCTAATACCGAAGCCGGAACAATGGTTGGGAAAACAATGCCACTGGCTGCAACACTGGCCGCAGCCAGGGTAGAAGTTTTTAAAAAATCTCTACGTGATACCGAACATTTCTTATTCATGATACTCGATTTTGTGGTGTAATAATTTGCAGTTCAATAATCAGTTATTTTTTAATATGCTATTTTACCAGCTCTGTAGTCTTTACTTTAGCGTAATCGCGCTTTTGATTCTTTCCAATCGCCCAGTTGATTCCTCCCAGGATGTGTTTGAGGAAATTCGCATCCGAATAGTGTTTGATATTGTGTCCCAATGCCGTATAAAAGACTCTTCCACCTTCAAATTCATGACACCATGCAAGGGGAAAATAATCTCCAAAGATGTTGGATGGGTATTCGGCTTTTTGTTTATCGATAACGGTCCTCATATCGGCAGCTAACAATACATGAATATCAGGATTGAGGTTATCTACATAATAGCATTCGTCTTCCCATTTCCAGATGGCTGGAAGTGATGATGTTGAAAGATGTTTATCATCAATCACCTTAATGCTAAAAGGCCCATAAGGTGCATGCCGTTTGAACTTACCGCCTAACATTGCCCAAAACCAGGGCCATGTTCTTTCAGA
>JAUZOX010000199.1 GCA_030706265.1 Bacteroidota bacterium
GTCGGACTAAGCGGTTCGGGAAAGACCACGCTGCTAAACATTATCGGTTCGCTGGATAACCCCACAGAGGGGAACGTCTGGGTTTGCGGCCGGTCGGTTTCGAGCCTGTCTATCAAGCAATCTGCCGCCCTGCGAAATTACAATATCGGGTTTATCTTCCAGACATACAATTTATTGTCCGTATATACCGTCTTTGAAAATGTTGAATTTGCATTGTTGCTTCAAAAACACACTGCCACCGAACGCAAGAAAGCCATCATGGAGGCGCTGGAGTGGGTCGGATTGACCGACAAGGCCAACTCCAGGCCATCGCAGCTTTCAGGTGGCGAGTGCCAACGGGTTGCAATAGCCAGGGCCATGGTGAAACGCCCTGTACTCGTCCTTGCCGATGAACCCTCGGCAAACCTGGATGCCAAAAACTCCCATAACATCGTTCAAACCATGAAACGTTTGAACAAAGAGCTCAATACGACTTTCATCTTTGCCACGCATGACGAAAAGGTGATGCAATATCTTGACCGCATCATCACGCTAAGAGATGGAACGGTTGATGAGGACAAGCTGATACCCCAAACTGAAAATCAGATCATATGATAGCAATAAAACTGGCATTTAGAAACCTGATCGGTGCCGGGCTCAGAACCTGGCTTAACGTGTCGGTGTTGTCGTTTGCCTTTGTCATCATCGTGTTTTACAATGGCATGCTCGACGGCTGGAACATGCAGGCGTACAACGACACCAAGGACTGGGAGGTCGGCAATGGCCAGCTTTGGCATTCCGCATACGATCCCTATGATCCGTTTTGCCTGCAAGATGCCCACGCCCCCGTCACGGGACAAGTGAAGCAACTTGTCGATGCCGGTCAACTGACGCCGCTCCTGATTACCCAAGCCACCATTTACCCGCAGGGCAGGATGAAGAATATTTTTCTAAAAGGGGTTGATCCCAAACAGCGAATTCTAAAACTTCCCTCGGCGTTATTACAGCAGGAGGCAGGCGTCATCCCTGCCCTCATCGGCAAGCGCATGGCGGAGATGGCAAAGCTCAAAAAGGGCGACCTGGTCTTAACGCGGTGGCGTGACCGGAACGGGACGTTCGATGCCCGTGAACTCAAAGTTGTGGATGTATTCAATTCCAATGTTCAAACCATCGATAACAATCAGATATGGATCCCGTTGCCGGTACTGCAACAGTTAACTGGCATGGAAAATGAGGCTACGCTGCTGGTTGCCGGAGACACTTACACCCGAGGGAGTATTGCCCAATGGCAATTCAAAGACAGTAAATTTCTGTTGAAGGACATCGAAAACATCATTAAGACTAAAAAAGGAGGAGCCATGGTAATTTATGGGTTGTTGCTCGCCATTGCCCTGTTGGCCATTTTCGATACCCAGGTGCTTTCGATCTTCAAACGACAGAAGGAAATCGGGACCTATATTGCCTTGGGCATGACCCGCCTTCAGGTTGTCAAAATCTTCACCATCGAAGGCAGCGCCCACAGCATACTGGCCATCATTCTCGGCTCGATTTACGGCATTCCACTCCTGTGGTTTCTGCATGACGCGGGAATTCCCATGCCGAAAGCCATAGACTCAATGGGGGTCGCGATTTCAACAAGGATTGTCCCTGTTTACAGCATGGAGTTGATCTTATCCTCCGTTTTACTCGTCATCATCTCAGCTACCATCGTAAGCTATTTTCCAACCAGAAGAATTACCAGGATGAAACCAACCGATGCCCTTAAAGGAAAGATACAATGATCAGGTTTTTATTTAAAGGAATACTGCATGATAAAAGCCGGAGTTTGCTGCCGGTGATTGTCATCTCCATTGGCGTGATGCTGACCGTGATCATGTATTGCTGGCTAAATGGCATTAAGGGAGATTCCATTGCAATGAATGCCAACTTCAGTACGGGGCATGTCAAAGTCATGACCCGGGCCTACGATAAGGATGCGGAGCAAATGCCCAATGACCTGGCCATACTGGAAGTAAACAAACTGATGAAGAAACTCCGGACCAATTATAGGGATGTTGAATGGGTAAAGCGCGTCCGTTTCGGAGGACTCATTGATTTTCCGGATGCCAACGGGGTTACCCGCGCCCAGGGGCCGGTGATAGGTTGGGCCATAGACCTGCTTTCACCTCAATCCGGAGAACGAAAGAGATTCAACCTGGAAAAATCACTTGTACAAGGAAGGCTGCCCTCCAAACCGGGGGAGGCTTTGATATCGGATTTGTTTGCAGTTAAGTTTCATGTCAAACCCGGAGACACCTTTACCTTTTTTGGCACCACCATGGATGGCGGGATGGCATTTAAAAACATGATCGTCTCCGGAACGATCCGTTTTGGAGTTTCGGGAATCGACCGCGGCGCCATCGTTGCTGATATCTCGGACATACAAGACGCCTTGAGAATGGAAGATGCGGCCGGAGAAGTACTTGGATATTTTGATTCGGGCAGATATGACAACGAGCGGGCAACAGCCATCGCCACTGATTTCAATGCAGCCTATAAAGCCGATACCGATGAATTTGCACCGGTCATGCTGAGTCTGAGAGACCAGGAAGGCATGGCCGAATTCATTGATTATCTGAACGCGGTCAGTGCAATGATGGTTATTATTTTTGTTCTGGCCATGTCCATTGTCTTGTGGAATGCCGGACTGCTTGGAGGGCTGCGGCGCTATACTGAATTCGGGGTAAGGCTTGCATTAGGCGAAAACAAAAACCATATCTATCAAACCTTAATCTATGAAGGTTTCTTTATCGGCACTATTGGTACGATTATTGGTACTTTGTTGGGCCTGGGCGCATCCTGGTATCTGCAAACCGTTGGTTTCAACATAGAGGGTATGATGAAAAATTCATCCATGTTAATGCCTTCGGTTGCAAGGGCTCAAATAACCCGGACTGCCTATTATATCGGATTCATTCCAGGTCTGTTCTCAATGGTTTTGGGAAATGCCCTCTCAGGAATCGGGATATACAAAAGAAAAACGGCGCAGTTGTTCAAGGAATTGGAAGCATAATAAACAGATGCAAATGAAACATAGAACTTTTATTGCAATATTACTGGGAGTCATTGCCATGGGATTTAGTCTACCCGATGGCACTGCCCTGCTTATCAAGGTGGACCAGAATATGTCATCAAAAAACAGGATTTTCGAATCAAACATGACGATACATGGAAAGCGGAACAGCCGTACCCTAACCGCCAAAACCATGTCCGAAGGCACTAAAAAATCCTTCACTGAATACCTGTCTCCGGCCAGTGAGAAAGGAACCAAGATGCTCAAGCTTCAGGGACAGTTATGGATCTATTCTCCTTCAACCGACCGGATTATTCAAATCTCGGGCAACATGCTGCGGCAATCTATCATGGGATCGGACCTCTCATACGAAGATATGATGGACGACCGCAAACTCACTGATATCTATAACGCAAGAACAGAAGGAGAAGAAAAGGTAGGAGACCGGAATACATACGTTGTCGAGCTCACTGCAAAGGTTGAAGACGTGGCGTACTTCAGGCAACGATTGTGGATCGACCCTGAACGCTTTGTCCCTTTAAAAGAGGAGCTCTATGCCAAAAGCGGACAGCTGTTAAAGCGCGTCGAGCTTAAAGACATCCGGAATATACAGGGCAGGTGGTTTCCAACCACCGTCATTTATAAAGACATGTTAAAAGAAGGAAATGGTACCGAATTTAAAATGACCGATTTAAAATTCAACCAGCCCATTCCGGACTATATCTTTACAAAAGCATCTTTGAAACAATAAATATTTTATGCAGTTTTGCAATTTTTTTATGAAGCGCAATGTGCATTAAATTTTATGTTAATAAAATCTTAAAGTAGATTGTATTACTTTAAACCTTATACCGATAATAGAGTCAAATTCAGGTAAGCAATTTTATCTGTTGAGCTCTTTTATAACATCTTGTAAACGAATACACAATGAAACAAAGCCATAAATTCCTCTACTCGGCATTTCTTCCGTGGACCGATCTGGGCAATGGAGTTCGTCGCCAGATAATGGGATATAACGACGACATCATGTTGGTGAAAGTCGAATTTAAAGAAGGGGGAACCGGAGCACTGCATCAACATCCTCATACTCAATCTACATTTGTAGCAAGTGGTATTTTTGAACTGACCATTGGCAAAGAGACCCGTATTATCAAGCCCGGTGACGGTTTTTTGGCACCACCCAATGTTGCGCATGGCGTGGTGTGTATCGAAAAGGGTACCTTGATCGATACATTCAGTCCTATCCGTGAAGACTTTCTAACCTAATCGTCACTATACATTGAAAAAAATTTTCAGCGAGGAGGATGCTTGCTGAGATACTATCCGGCCAGGGTTAATGAAGCAAAAACACCTGTAAGAGCATCGATATGCCTTTAGCAATAAAAAGGATATCAAAGGTATGTCATTATTAATGAATACAATTAAAAGCCTCATCACTAAACTTAAAAAGCTATAAACCTTAAATTTTCTAAAGAATAAAAATGAACACAAATCTAAAATCGTTAATTACTTGCTTTACTTTAATTGTAGCTTTTTATGTCACAGGAAGTGGTCAATCGCTTAAAGTCTTTTCAATAGACAGTAAAAATCTGGTTGCCGCAAAGCAAAAGGTCAAAAATGGAGATAAACAGGCACTTGCTGCCTATCAAAGCTTAATCCGGGATGCCGATAAAGCGCTTACGGCAGGTCCTTTCACGGTAATGAACAAAAAACAGGTTCCCTCCAGTGGGGATAAACATGATTATATGAGTCTGGCGCCTTATTTCTGGCCCAATCCCAATACCCCCAACGGACTGCCTTACATCCGCAAGGATGGGGTACACACTCCCGAAACCAAGGATTTCAGGGATAAGGACGATATGCTCAAAATGGAGGATGCCGTCGAGCTGCTGTCTTTGGCTTACTATTTTTCGGGTGACGAAAAATATGCCGAACGTTGTACCTTACTGATCAGGACCTGGTTCCTGTTGCCCGCTACCAAAATGAACCCCAATGTAAATTTCGGACAGGCTGTTAAGGGTGAAAACGAAGGCCGCAAAGAAGGAGTGCTTGAGACCAGGGGCATCGCCAAGGTGGTCGATGCCCTGGGCCTGATTCAGGGATCAAAAGCATGGACTGATGCGGACCAGAAAGGCATGCAGACCTGGATCGCCGCCTTCCTGGACTGGATGCAGATCAGCTCGATTGGAAAAGGAGAAATGCTTGCCGCAAACAATCATGGCACATGGTATGATGCACAAAGATTGTCATATGCCTTGTTCCTGGGAAAGAAAGATCTGGCAAATGAAATATGCAAATATGCCATCAATCGTCTTGACAAACAAATGGACAAAAACGGGAATTTCCCCAAAGAACTTGCACGTACCAAATCGCTGGGATACACCATGTTTGTAACCCAGGCTTTCTTCGAGGTAGCCAAGCTTGCAGAGCATACGGATGTCGACTTATGGAATGCAGTGACTCCATCGGGTAAAAGCCTTAAAAAGGGAATCGAAGCCCTGGCACCATATTTCTCTAAGGAGAAAGAATGGACGGGACAACAAATCGAGCCTGCAAGTTTCA